>CAISJH010000740.1 GCA_903885585.1 uncultured beta proteobacterium | reverse complement strand
GCCACCCGGGCTTTGCCGCGGGCGACCAGGTGGTGGGCATGGGTGGCTGGCAGCATTACTCGGTGGTGGACGCGCCGCAGCTGGGCATGCTGCGCAAGGTCGACACCACCCACATCCCGCTGGCCGCCTACCTGGGCGCCGTGGGGATGCCGGGTGTCACGGCCTGGGTGGGCCTGACGCAGATCATCTCGCCCAAGGAAGGCGAGACCGTGGTGGTGGACGCCGCCAGCGGCGCCGTGGGCGGCGCGCTGGGCCAGCTCGCCAAGGCCCGCGGCTGCCGTGTGGTGGGCCTGGCCGGCGGCGCCGACAAGTGCGCTTACGTGACGGACGTGCTGGGCTTCGATGCCTGCATTGACTACAAGCAGCACCCGGACCTGAAGTCCATGCTGCGCGCATTGAAGGAGGCCGCACCGAACGGCATCGATGGCCATTTCGAGAATGTCGGTGGCCTGATCCTGGACGCGGTGATGCTGCGCATGAACGCCTTCGGCCGCATTGCCTTCTGCGGCATGATCGCCGGCTACAACGGCGAGCCCATCCCCATGGCCAACCCCTCGCTCATCCTGGTGTCGCGCCTGAAGCTGCAGGGCTTCATCGTCAGCGAGCACATGAACCTCTGGCCCCAGGCCCTGAAGGAGCTGGGCACTATGGTCGCCACCGGCAAGCTCAAGTACCGCGAAACCGTGGCAGAGGGCCTGGGCGCCGCGCCTGAGGCCTTCCTGGGGCTGCTCAAGGGTCGCAACTTCGGCAAGCAGCTGGTGAAGCTGGTGTGACGCCCCCGCGGCTGGCCTGGACCTGGAAGCGCTTCGAGGCCCTGAGCCTCGACGAGCTGTACGACGCCCTGGCCCTGCGCTGCCGCGTGTTCGTCCTCGAGCAAGGCCCCTACCTGGACCCGGACGGTCTTGACCGGGTGTCCTGGCACTTGCTGGGGCGCGACGGGCAGGGGGCTCTCCACGCGTACCTGCGGGTAGTCGACCCGGGGGCCAAGTTTTCCGAGCCTTCCATGGGACGGGTGATCACGTCACCCGAGTTGCGGGGCACCGGGGCGGGGCGCCTGCTGGTAGCCGAGGGCGTCAGGCGGATCGATGAAGCCTGGCCGGGCAAAGCCAACCGCATCAGTGCGCAGGCGCATCTGGCTGACTTCTACGGCAGCTTTGGATACGCAGCGCAGGGAGACACTTACTTGGAGGATGGAATTCCCCATGTGGAGATGCTCCGAGCTGCAATGGGTGCGTGCCTCACGAAGCGAAGTCAAGGAGGAGGTCCGGGCTGAGCCCGGACCGGGGGGCATGAGCGCAGGGAGGTACGCTCCCGTTGCAGCGGGCGCCAGCAGGAAGGCCGCTGGGTCCGGGCACCCCCCTCCGCTCATGCCCGGGGCGGGAGCCCTGGGCGCTCGCCAGGCACAACCAGGCCCCCGGACTGGTTGTGTCCAGGCTCTCTCCCCCGGCTCGGGCTGCGCCCGACCCTCCTCCTTGACTTCGCTGCGGGGGATACCCGAACCCAGCGGCTGCCAGCGATCTGGCGGGGATGCATGAGGAGTCTCGCGATGACCCCCACCCACACTGTCACCAACCAAAGCACGCCCTTCACCGACGTGAACCTGTTCACGTCCAACAGGCCGCTGCAAGACGCGCTGGCGCATCACCATCCTGGTTTTGACCGGGCGCGCTTTGAGGCACTGGGTGCTCTGTGCGGCAGCGCCGAGAGTTTCAAGGG
>CAISJH010000739.1 GCA_903885585.1 uncultured beta proteobacterium | reverse complement strand
GCCGTCGGGCCTGTGTTCCTGCTGGTCGGCAGCCTGTCACCTGTAACGGCGGTACAGGTAGCGACGGCAGGAGAGGCCTATGCGGTGGTCGAGATCGACGTGGCGGCCTTGCTTGCTTTGGACGCCGCGCTTGACCGGCTAGCAGCACGTTGCGCCGACCTGTTGGCAAGTGGTCGATCGGTGCTGGCGCGCACAACTGCCGCACGCGATACGGGCCTGTCACCGATCGCTGTCGCGCAGGCAACCGGTCGCCTGCTGGCCCAGGTGATTGCTAGAGTGCCACAACTGCGGCGCATCGGCGTGGCCGGCGGCGACACCTCGAGTTGGGCGTTGCGTGCAATCGGTCCATGGGCACTCCAGTGGGCGGGCTCATTCGCACCCGGGGTGGCACTGCTGCGCGCACGAGCCGATCAGCCGCACATCGACGGGCTAGAACTGGTGCTAAAGGGCGGACAGATGGGCCCGCCAGATCTGTTCGGACGGCTGGTAGCCGGTACGGGATGAGCAGCGGCTCAAGTGCCCATGAGGCTGATGCTCAGAATTAATCCCTGTATTGCTATCGCTGCCTCTTTATCTCTTGGGGTAAAACTGTTCAGACAAGCGGAGCCACTTCTGATGGCCCGTCTCGGCCCTAGGCTTCGGTTGGCAAGGAACAGTGCTACCCGTAAAATTGTCAACCCGCCCAACCATGCAGCGAGTCCCCATGAAGCCGTCTGAAGCCCTAGCCGCGCATCGAGAAGAGGTTCGTGCGATCGTTCTCGCCCACCGAGCTGTCAATGCTCGCGTGTTCGGCTCTGTGCTGCACGGCTCGGACACAGGTGACAGCGACCTGGACATCCTTGTTGATACCACCCAGGACACGACCCTATTCGATTTGGGCGCGATCCGCTACAAGCTGCGCAACCTTCTTGGAGTTCCGGTTGATGTGCTGACACCAGGCGCGTTGCCTGAAAAGTTCCGGCAGACCGTTATTTCCGAGGCTCGCCCTGTATGAGCCGAGATCCCCTTCGACTTACAGACTATCTTGAGCACATCTTGGAATCGGTTGCCCGTATCCACGCTTACTGCGAAGACATAGATGAGCCTACCTTTTTGTTGAGCTCTTTGGTGCAAGATGCCGTGATACGCAATTTTGAAATCATCGGCGAGGCTAGCCGGAATATAGAGCGTGTGGCCCCCGATTTCGTTGTTGCTAATCCAGAGCTTCCTCTATCCTTCGCGTACGACATGCGAAATTTACTGGCTCATGGCTACTACAAGGTGGACTTGACTGTGGTTTGGAGGACTATCCAAAACGATCTCCCTTACCTTCAAGAGCAAGTATCAAATGCGCTGGCAAAACTTAAGGCCTGAATTCGCCACAGGTCATTAATCGCTGGGGCTTCACGCGCTGCAGTCAAAGGCATTGATTCGCCTGAGACATCTGACTTCCGTTTAAATCTACCCGGGTGTAGAAGCCGCCGTTTTCAAGACAGCGGGGAATTAGTACTCACTGGGCAGCATGATCACCCAGTGCTCGCTATCCCAGCAGGCGTACAAGGTCTGCTCAGGCATGGGAAAGTCGGTGTAGGGGATCTGCTGCTGAGCACGGACATGGCCGTTGCCATCCCCCAGCACCAGCAGCGCCGTTGAGCCGGTGACTCGCAGCTGTATGTGCACAAACCAGTCATCCGTACCCAGCTCGATGAGATAGCTGGCCGCTGCGTCCATGAGCCAGAACGCGCCGGCCTCCTCTGCAAGGTACCGGGCGCCATCGGTCAGCAGGCACCGGCGGTTGATGCGGTAGTAGCGCTCTGTGCCGGTGAACTGTGCCAGCGCAGCGGGGTCAAACTTCTTGCCCATGTCAGCGGTCCAGTCCGCGTGCAGAGCGCACTGTGTTTGCGAGTTGCATGTTCTGTCCATCTCTCGCTGCCTTGCTGCGGCAGCTGGACAT
>CAISJH010000738.1 GCA_903885585.1 uncultured beta proteobacterium | reverse complement strand
GTGATGGTGAAGTAGCCCGTCTGCGCGTCGCGGATGGCGCCGTCACCGGCCAGGTAGTAGCCCTTGAGTTCCTCGGGGTAGTAGCTCTTCTTGAAGCGCGCGTCGTCGCCCCAGATCGTGCGGATCATGCTCGGCCAGGGCTTCTTCACTACCAGGATGCCAGCCTGTCCGTTGGGCACGTCGTGGCCCGCTTCGTCCACGATGGCCGCCTGGATGCCCGGAAAGGGCAGCGTGCACGAACCCGGCACCAGCGGCGTGGCGCCGGGCATGGGGGTGATCATGTGGCCGCCGGTCTCGGTCTGCCAGAAGGTGTCCACGATGGGGCAGCGGCCGCCGCCCACGTTGGCGTGGTACCACTCCCAGGCGGCCGGGTTGATGGGCTCGCCCACCGAGCCCAGGATGCGCAGGCTGGACAGGTCGTAGGACTTAGGGTGCACCACCGTGTTGGCCTCAGCCGCCTTGATCAGCGAGCGGATGGCCGTCGGCGCTGTGTAGAAGATCGAGACCTTGTGATCCTGGATCATCTTCCAGAAGCGGCCTGCATCGGGGAAGGTCGGCACGCCCTCGAAGACGATCTCCGTGCCGCCCAGCGCCAGGGGGCCGTAGGTGATGTAGCTGTGGCCGGTGACCCAGCCGATGTCGGCCGTGCACCAGAAGATGTCGTTGTCCTTCAGGTCGAAGGTCCACTTGGTGGTCAGCGCCGCGTGCAGCAGATAGCCGCCCGTGGAGTGCTGCACGCCCTTGGGCTTGCCGGTGGAGCCCGAGGTGTACAGCAGGAACAGCGGATGCTCGGCCTCCACCCACTCGGGCTCGCAGGTGCTGGCCTGGCCGGCCAGCACATCGCTCATCCAGCGGTCGCGCCCGGCGGTCATGGCCATCTCGGCCCCGGTGCGCTTGACCACCAGCACGTTCTTCACGCTGTCGCAGCCGCCCAGCGTCAGCGCCTCGTCCACGATGGCCTTGAGCGGCAGGTGCTTGCCGCCGCGCACCTGCTGGTCAGCCGTGATCACGGCCACGGCGCCGGTGTCCTCGATCCGGTCGCGCAGCGACTGCGCCGAGAAGCCGCCGAACACCACCGAGTGGGTGGCGCCGATGCGCGCGCAGGCCTGCATGGCTGCCACGCCATCCACCGACATGGAGATGTAGATGATGACGCGGTCGCCCTTCTTCACGCCCAGGCTCTTCAGGCCGTTGGCCATCTGGCAGGTGCGCGCCAGCAGTTCCTGGTAAGTCACCTTGGTGACCTCGCCACCGTCGGCCTCGAAGATCAACGCGGTCTTGTCGCCGCGGCCAGCCTCGACGTGGCGGTCCAGGCAGTTGTAGGAGGCGTTCAGCGTGCCGTCTTCGAACCACTTGAACATGGGCGCCGTGCTGCTGTTGAGCACCTTCGTGAAGGGCGTCTTCCAGGAGATGAACTCGCGCGCCAGGCGGGCCCAGTAGCCCTCGTAGTCGGCCTCGGCCTCTGCGCACAGCGCCTGGTAGCCCGCCATGCCGGAGACGGCAGCCGACGCCGCCAGTGCGGCCGGCGGCAGGTAGGTCTTGGTGACGGTGGCTTGGTCGCTGGACATGGAGTCTCCTGTGGGTTTTCGGATCTGCAGGGCACCAACCGCAGCGGAAACTGCAGTGGTGGGGGCTTGACGTCGGGGCCGAACTCTGAACAAGCGCTCTGACGGAGGCCTTACTCTAGCCAGCCTGGGAGTACTCGTCGGGTGGCCCTGCGCAATAAGCTCGTCATGTTGGCGCACCTACAATTTCGCGCAACGGGATCGACCCGAATATGGGTTGTACGACCCGGTCCTCCTGACCGGCCTGCCTTCGGCGACAGCCTCAAACCCCCATGAACACTCCCGACCTCTCCGGCAAGCGTCGGCTGCACGGCCTGCCCGGCCTGATCTTCGCCAGCCGCTGGCTGCAATTGCCGCTGTACCTGGGGCTCATCCTGGCGCAAGCGGTTTACGTCTACCACTTCTGGGTGGAGCTGGTGCACCTGGTGGAGGCCGCCTTCGGCAGCCAGACCGCCCTGCAGCAACTGGTCACCAGCATCGGCTACAAAGCCCAGGCGATCAAGGACGCGGCGGGCAACGTCACCGGCTACGAGCCGATCAAACAGCTCAACGAGACCATCATCATGCTGGTGGTCCTCGCGTTGATCGACGTCGTGATGATCAGCAACCTCCTGATCATGGTGATCGTGGGCGGCTACGAGACCTTCGTCTCCCGCCTCAACCTGGAAGGCCACCCCGACCAGCCCGAGTGGCTGAGCCACGTGAACGCCTCGGTGCTCAAGGTCAAGCTGGCCACCGCCATCATCGGCATCAGCTCCATCCACCTGCTCAAGACCTTCATCAACGCGGCGAATTACGAGGAGAAGGTGCTGCTGTGGCAGACCGTCATCCACGTCGCCTTCCTGTTCTCGGCGCTCGCCATTGCCTACGCGGACAAGCTGATGGCAGGCCATTCCTCCAAGGCTCAGCATTGAGCCTCCGTGGAGCCACTGAGCGCCCTGGATCCAAACGTCACGACAAGCCCCACTCAAGGCCTCCCCCATGACCACCACCATCCGCCACGCCGACCTCGTCGACACCGTCGCCGCTGCCCTGCAATACATCAGCTATTACCACCCGGCCGACTACATCGCCCACCTGGCCCGCGCCTACGAGAGCGAGGCCTCACCCGCGGCCAAGGACGCCATTGCGCAGATCCTGACCAACTCGCGCATGTGCGCCGAGGGCCACCGGCCCATCTGCCAGGACACCGGCATCGTCAACGTGTTCCTGAAGATTGGCATGGACGTGCGCTTCGAGGGCTTCCCCGGCTCCATCGAGGACGCCGTCAACGAAGGCGTGAAGCGCGGCTACCTGGACCCGGACAACACGCTGCGCGCCTCGGTGCTGGCCGATCCGATCTTCGAGCGCAAGAACACCAAGGACAACACCCCCGCCGTGGTGCACATGAGCGTGGTGCCCGGCAACACCGTGGACGTGACGGTGGCCGCCAAGGGTGGCGGGAGCGAGAACAAGAGCAAGTTCATCATGATGAACCCTAGCGACAGCATCGTCGACTGGGTGCTCAAGACCGTACCGACGATGGGTGCGGGCTGGTGCCCGCCAGGCATGCTGGGCATTGGCGTCGGGGGTACGGCCGAGAAGGCCATGCTGCTGGCCAAGGAAGTGCTGATGGAGCCCATCGACATGTTCGAGCTGCTGGCACGCGGACCGTCCAACAAGCTTGAAGAGATGCGTATCGAGCTCTACGAGAAGGTCAACGCCCTGGGCATCGGTGCCCAAGGCCTGGGCGGCCTGACCACGGTGCTGGACGTGAAGATCGCCACCTGGCCTACCCACGCCGCCAGCCTGCCGGTGGCCATGATTCCCAACTGCGCCGCCACACGCCACGCACACATGGTGCTGGACGGCTCAGGTCCGGCCTACCTTGAGCCACCTAGCCTGGACCTGTGGCCGAAGGTGAACTGGGTACCCGACACCCAGAAGAGCCAGCGCGTCAACCTCGACACCCTCACCCCCGCCGAGGTGGCGAGCTGGAAGCCGGGCCAGACCCTGCTGCTCAACGGCAAGATGCTCACGGGGCGGGACGCCGCGCACAAGCGCATCCAGGACATGCTGGCCAAGGGCGAGAAGCTGCCTGTGGACTTCACCAACCGCGTCATCTACTACGTCGGCCCGGTGGACCCGGTGCGTGACGAGGTCGTGGGCCCGGCGGGCCCGACCACGGCCACGCGCATGGACAAGTTCACCGGCATGATGCTGGAGAAGACCGGCCTGATCGCCATGGTGGGCAAGGCCGAGCGCGGCCCGGTGGCCATTGACGCCATCCGCCAGCACAAGAGCGCCTACCTCATGGCCGTGGGCGGCGCGGCCTACCTGGTCAGCAAGGCCATCAAGACCTCGAAGGTGGTGGGCTTTGCCGACCTGGGCATGGAAGCCATCTACGAGTTCGACGTGAAGGACATGCCGGTGACGGTGGCCGTGGACGCCAGCGGCACCAGCGTGCACCAGACCGGCCCGAAGGAGTGGCAGGCCAAGATCGGCAAGATTCCGGTCACGGTGGCCTGATCGCGCGGGGTTGGGGCGGGCCAGAGCGCCCGCCTGTCACCCCTGGCGCACCACCCGCTGCGGGAAGGGAATCTCCACCCCAGCCTCCTGGAGGGTGCGCAGGATGGCCAAATTCACGTCGCTGAGCACGTTGCCCTGGCCGTTCTGCGGGTCGGCAATCCAGAACACGATGTTCAGTTGCAGCCCGTCGGAGGCGAAGGCGGCCAATTGCACCGCGGGCCCGGGGTCTGACACCACGCGCGCCACGGCGCGCACCGCCTCAACGATGCGAGGCGACAGGACCGCGAGATCGGTGCCGTAGGCCACCTGAACCGTGGTCGTCATCAGGATGCGCGGGTCAGCCAGCGAGGCGTTTTCCACTCGCTGGGTGATCAGCAGCTCGTTGGGCACGATGGACTCGCGCCCGTTCAGTGCGCGGATCACCGTGTAGCGGGTGTGGATGTCGGTGACGCGGCCCTCGAAGCCGTCCACCTTCACCGTGTCGCCAATGCGCAGCGATCGCTCGGCCAGGATGACGAAGCCGCTGACATAGTTGGAGGCCAGCTTCTGCAGGCCAAAGCCGATGCCCACGCCCACGGCCCCGCCCAGCACGGACAGCGCCCCCAGCGGAATGCCTGCGGCCGACAAAGCCACCAGCAGCCCCACGAAGACCAACAGCGCCCGCGTGGCGTTGGCCGCCATCTTCCGCAGCGACAAACTGCCACCGGCCAATTCGGAGCCCGACAGCAGCCGGCTCTCGATCACCGACGACAGCCACAGCACCACCAGCAGCACCGCCGCGGCGGTGAAGCCACCCTCGATCACGCTCCACACCGAGACCTCGGCGCCGCCGGTCTTCCAGCGCAGCGCGTCCAGCTCGCTCACCAGCACGGGCAGCGCACCGGTCAACCACAGCACCACGGCACCCCAGGCCATCCAGGACAGCAGGCGCTCCACCAGCCTTACCGTGGCCGAGGTGGGAAAGGCCGCATGCAGCACCTGCACGCCAAAGCGGATGACCAGCAGACTCAGCAGCACCGGAATCACCACACGGAACAGCGCCGGCGGCACCCAGCCTGCGAGCACCCAGCGGGCCACCCAGGCCAGACCCAGCAAGAGCAACGGAAACAGCACCCCGTCCACCCCATGGCTGCCGAGCCAGATGCCGCGGCTGGCCTCGCGCCGGCTCATCACCCGCACCACCAGCCAGGCCAGGCCGATGCAAGCGGCGAGCACACCCGCCTCCACCAGCGCCGATGGCTTGCCC
>CAISJH010000737.1 GCA_903885585.1 uncultured beta proteobacterium | reverse complement strand
CGTGCGCTCGCTGGCCACCCGCACCGCGCCGCCGCCGGTGAACAGCGAGCGGCTGCCTGCGCTGCCAAAGCCGGTGGCGCGGTCGGTGTCGCCCTGCAGGATGCGGATGCGGTCGATCGGCACCCCAAAGGTGTCCACCACCAGCTGGGCGTAGCTGGTGGCGATGCCCTGGCCCATGGGCATGGTGGCCGAGGTGAGCTCGATGATGCCGTCGGCGCGCACGTCCACCTTCACGGTCTCGGACAGCGCGTTGCCGCCGGTCCACTCCAGGAAGGTGGTGACGCTGCGCCCGCGCAGCCGGCCCGCCGCGGCCGAGTGCGCCGCGCGCGCGTTGTAGCCACCCCAGTCGCCCAGGGCCAAGCCCTGGTCCAGCATCTTCTCGAATTCGCCGGTGTCATACACCTGCTTGACGGCGTTGGTGTAAGGCATCTGCTGCGGCCGCACCAGGTTGCGCCGGCGCAGTTCGGCCGGGTCCAGGCCCATCTGCTGCGCGGCGGCGTCCATCAGCCGCTCCACGATGTAGACCGCCTCGGGCCTGCCTGCGCCGCGGTAGGCGCCGGCCGGCGTGGTGTTCGTCATCACCGCGCTGATGTGGAAGTCGATGACGGGGATGTCGTAGACGCTGGTGGCCACGAAGGGGCCCAGCACCATGGGGATGGCGCAGCCCGTGGGGGTGGCGTAGCCGCCCACGTTGGCCCAGGAGCGATGGCGCATGGCCAGCACGCGGCCCTGCGCGTCCAGGGCGAGCTCGGCCTGCGTGAACATGTCGCGCCCGTGCACCGAGGCGGTGAACTCCTCCAGCCGTTGCCCACGCCAGCGCACCGGGCGCTGCAGGCTGTGCGCGGCATGCGCCACCACCAGGTCTTCGGGGTACAGGCCGGTCTTCATGCCGAAGCCGCCGCCGACGTCGCCCACCTGCACGCGCACCTGCTCCTTGCTCAGGCCCGGCAGCAGGTTGGCGATGCCGTCGCGCACGGCGGTGGGCATCTGGCTGGACAGGGTGACCAGCAGCCGGCCCGTGCCGGCTTCGGGTTCGGCCATCACCACGCGCGGCTCAATGGAAGCCGGGGCCAGGCGCTGGTTCAGCAGGTCCAGCTTCACGGTGTGGGCGGCAGCGGCGAAAGCCGCAGCGCAGGCGGCGGCGTCACCGTGCCGCATCTCCGCGGCCACGTTGTCCGGGGCCTGCTCGCACACGGCCGGCGCTCCGGCAGCAGTGGCTGCGTGCACGTCCGTCACGGCCGGCAGCACGTCGTAATCGATCAGCACGGCCTCGCTGGCTTCCACCGCGGCTTCGCGCGTGAGCGCCACCACGGCCACGACCGCCTCGCCCACGAAGCGCACCACCTCATGCGCCAGGGCGCGGCGCGGCGCGCTGGTGGCGGGCGAGCCGTCGGGTCGCTTGAAGTTGGGCGGTGGCGCGGGCATGGGCTTGACGCCCGCCGCGGCCAGCTCGGCCCCGGTGTAGACGGCCAGCACGTCGGGCAGGGCGCGCGCCTCGGTAGCATCCACCGACAGGATGCGGGCATGGGCGTGGGGCGAGCGCACGAAGACCAGGTGGGCCAGGCCCTCGCGCTGCAGGTCGTCGGTGTAGCGGCCCTGGCCGGCCACGAGGGTGGGGTCTTCGATACGGCGCACGGTGTGGCCGCTGCCAAAGCGCAGGGCGTCCAGGCCGGTGGCGGCGGTGGTGGAGGGGGCGGTCATGCGCGGGCTCCTGATGCAACATGCGCAGCGCTGGCTGCCGAGGCCGTGTTGGACGTGGGATTGCGCATCACCTGGGCGGCCTCCCGCACTGCAGTCACGATGTTGACGTAGCCCGTGCAGCGGCAAAGGTTGCCTTCCAGGGCGTGGACGATCTGCGCGTCCGTTGGGTCGGGCGTGTGCGCCAGCAGGCCGGCAGCCGCCATCAGCATGCCGGGGGTGCAGAACCCGCACTGCAGGCCGTGGCAGTTCATGAAGGCTTCCTGAAGGGGGTGCAGCGCGCTGCCCGAGCCCGTGGTGGCCCCGGCTCCGCTGGCGGCGGGCGTGGTCGCAGTGCTGTCGGCCTGACAGGTCATGGCCGGCAAACCCTCGACTGT
>CAISJH010000736.1 GCA_903885585.1 uncultured beta proteobacterium | reverse complement strand
GGCCAGTGATGCGAACAGCGGGTGCGCCTCCGTGCCGCGCACGCGAATCGACGCAAACATCGGGAACTTCACCCCGTAGGTGTTGAAGCAGACGTCAGCCGTCTTTTTGGCATCGGCGTCTTCCTGCCGGAAGTCATTGGACGGAAAGCCCATCACCACCAGCCCCCGTGCGGCATAGGCCGCGTTCAAGGCCTCCAGGCCCTCGAACTGCGACGTGAAGCCGCAGTAGCTGGCCGTGTTGACGATCAGCAGCACCTTGCCGGCGTACTGGCACAACGGCTGCGGCTTGTCGTCCTGCAGTCGGGGCAGGGTGTGGTTCAGCAGGGGCGGACAGCTTTGCGCGGCAGACGGTGCCCCTGGTGTCGCTGGGGCTGCCATCGCGGCTCCCCCCGGCCACCAGGCAAACACGCTCAAGGCCAGACTCAACTGCAGGGCGCGGAGGCGGGGCAGGGGCTTCATGGCGTCGTCTCTCCAGCGTGGTGAAGTTCCGATGTTCGGGCCAAGCGCTTGCCCCTTGTTGCTGCTGCCCCTTTGTTGGCCCGACGCTGTCATGGCGGACGGGCAAGTTTGCATTCCAGCCATCAGGCCCGTCAGCCGGTCTTGCAAGGGTTGTGCAACACAGGCCTTCAGCTGCCCCCCAGGGCGTGCCGCACCAGCAGTGCCGAGAGCACGAGCATGGTCACGCCGATCAGTCCGTCCAGCACCTGCCAGGCTCTCGGGCGGGCGAACCAAGGGGCCAACCATCGCGCCCCGAAACCTAGCGTGGAGAACCACAGCGCGCTGGCTGTACTGGCTCCTGCAATGAACCAAGTCTGCATGGGCGTCGGTTGCTGCGCCCCGATGCTGCCCACCAGCAGCACGGTGTCCAGGTAGACATGGGGATTGAGCAGCGTGAATCCCGCTGCCTGGGCCAACGCTGCCCCGCGTTCCAGTGCGCCGCCGCCTTCGGTGGCCTGGAGCTGATGGGCTTGGCCCGCCCGGCGCAGCGCCTGCCACCCATAGAACGCGAGAAACGCGGCCCCTGCCAGCGCCAGACCCTTGGCGAGGGTGGGGCGCTGCCCCAGCGCATGGGCCATGCCCAGCACGCCGGCCGCAATCAGAAGGGCGTCGGCCAGGGCACAGAAGAGCACCACGCTGCCCACATGCTCGCGGCGCAGGCCCTGGCGCAGCACGAAGGCGTTCTGCGCGCCGATGGCCACGATGAGGCCGAGGCTCAGGGCCAGTGCCTGTGAGAAGACCGCCCATGCGGCCGGAGCGCTGGTGTTCATGAGGGTTGGATTGTCTGGCGCTTGCGAGCATGGTCACGGCGGCTGTCGAGGAGGTTGATGCATATCTGCTGGTCAGCCGCTCCACCCGGGCAGTCTTCGTTGAGGGGGGGTCTGCGTGGCTGACAATCGCGCCCGCCCGAATGTCCGGGCAGCAACCATGAAGAACATGAACAAGGCAGAACTGATCGAGCACATCGCTGGCGCCCACTCACTGACCAAGGCCGAGGCCGGTCGCATCGTCGAGACCTTCACGAGCGCCATCGTGAACACGGTGAAGAAGGGCGGCGCGGTCGTGATCCCGGGCTTTGGCTCCTTCAAGCAGGTGGCTCGCTCAGCCCGTACGGGGGTGAATCCTTCCACGGGTGCCAAGCTCAAGATCGCTGCCAGCAAGGCACCCAAGTTCACCCCCGGCTCGGCGTTCAAGGCCGCGGTGGACCCGAAGGCGGCACGCCGCAAGGCTGAGAAGGCTGCGGTGGTAAAGGCCGCCGCACCTGCGAAGAAGGCTGCCGCCAAGAAGGCCGTGGTCAAGAAGGCCGCACCGGCCAAGAAGGCTGGCAAGGGCGCTTGAGCCCGCCAGATCGCTGAAGCAGGACCAGGCCATGTCTGAAGGCTCACAGATCCTGGTCCCGCAGAGCTTCACGGCGCTGTTTGTTCGTCACGGGCGCCTCAAGCCCACCGAGCCGGCTGACGTCATCGAGCAACGCTACGAGTTGTGCGAAGACTTTGCACAGATGCTGGTGGACCAGGCCCGGGCGAGACATTGGGAACTGGGCATCACCGAGGCCGATGTCCTGGAGCGCATGGCGCAGGGGTTGTCAGCGTCCGAGGTGTTCAGCGCCCCGGAGGCGCAGTGGGTGCTGCGGCGGCTTGCCGAGTTGTTGGGTTGGGACGGGCCTTGAGCACCGCCGTCCGAGCGCCTTCGGTTCAGGCTGGCCGTTGGGGGCTGTGCAGCCTGGCTCGAATCGACGATGGCGGCTCGTACATCCTGGTTGACGTCCCCCGGACGCTCAGGGGCAGACGTACGATGTGTTGCATGGCCCGAAAGACGTTGCGAACCACATGGACCCCTGGCGTCTGAGCGTTGCACCCATGATGGATTGGACAGACGTAAGAGTGATTTCCCTCTAGGGATTGCAGCATCCGGATTCAATGTTGCACTCATGTTGCACTTCAGCTTTTGCATTTCAGAGACTGATTTATCGTTTTTGGCCCCTTCTTACCTATGAAGAAGCTATGAAGAAGATCTGTCCAAGCATTCGACCGCTTTTGCAAGTTTTTTGGTTCGGTGGTGAAGGGTCCGCGGGCTGTGATCAGGGGTTGGCTGGTGTCAATTCCCCATGGTTCAACCCGAGGATCGCATCGCTCAAGTCACAGTCCTCCAGCCCGAGGATCTGACCTCTTTCTCAGGCGTCGAGGTACTGGAAGCCTGAGACGATGCTGGTTCGGGTCTGATCGATCGTCTCGGGCGGAATCGGTCATCCGATTGCGAAGGAGGTGGCGCCCATGCCACCACAGGTGTGTGCGGCCATGTGATCCCTCAGCTTCCAGCTGCAGGGGCAGTTTCGGGCCTCAGCCGTCAATGAGTTGCTGAGCCTGACTAGCCGTGATCGTTCTGAAGCCGCAGCCGTAGCCATCGGACTCATGGCCACCGCCGTGCCCCCGCAGGCATTAGCCGCCCCGCTTCCACCCTTGTTCGCCACACGCGGACATCGAGTTTCACAGGGTCCGCCACCCCCAGATTTGCGCGCTGCTGAATCAGACCGAACTGGCGCTCGTGTGCGCCGGGTCCGCCTTACGGCGTCAGTGATTTTCGAAATCGGGTGGCGATTCGCCCTGCCTATCGCGTGAGCTGCTGGATTTCCTTGATGGCAGCGGCCCTGCGCTCATCAAGGTAGTTCGCCAAATCCTGAATGTGGATCCCTTTGGCGCACTTCTGGGAGCCTTCGATCCTGAGCAGTGGTATGCGGATTTCTCCGGCGCTGCACTTCCTGACGAACTTCTCAGGTGTCAGGTGCTGGAAGTAGTCCTTGCACACCAACTCGACCGGAATCACCGCCCTTGAGTCGTATTGGGCCATCAGGATGAGTGCTGTCTTCATGTGAACTCGCTGCTGTCGCCGATCCCTGCCGATGGCGCTTGCCTGGCAGGAGGTTTTGGAGGCAGCGGATTGCGGATCCTAGGCAGAGGTCTTGTAGCCGCCTCTTGTTCCGTTTAGCGCTGCCCAACGTGGGCGGTTGCCTGCCGCCAGCTATCGCTCTCGACAAGGCAAACGTCCTGTTGATGGGATACGGAATCGGCGAACAAAGTGTCGGAAATTCTTTTTCCTGAGCTCTTGACGGGCTGAACCCCGGGCGAACGATCGTTCGCTTCCTTTAACTTCTAGCCGATGCCTCCCTTGTCACAACGACAAGGGAGGGCGCCATGGCAATCAAGCCAGGGCAGGGGCTTGCCAAGTGGGAAATCGCCACCTTGCGCAAGATCGTGGGGTTACATGGCCGGTTGAGCGCGCGGTTCGACCACGATGACTACGAAGACCTTCTTCAAGAGTGCCTCGCGCACTGGATCTCCGTCCGGGGGCGACTGCCACCCGGGCCCGACATACCTCCACCCACGGCCTACATGGCCCAGGTGATTCGCAACAAGCTCACCGACATCGCACGGGAGCGAGCCTCAGACAAACGCGCCGGTGCTCCCGGCGCGTTGTCGTTTGAGGAACCGCTCGACGGTGACGAGGAGGGTGGCTTCACCGTTGCCGACTGCATCTCCGAGGTTGACCTCGCAGACTCGTCCGTGAGACGTGGCGCCGAGCGAGAAGCTCACGACCTTCGTGCCGATCTTGCTCGGGCCATGGCCGGCCTTAAGCCTGAGGATCGGGAACTCTGTCGGCTGCTGGGGGAGGAGGGCCTGTCAGTGACCGAGGTATCGCAGGTCCTGAAGGTTCCACGCAGCACGGTCTACGAGCAGATCAAGCGCATCCGCGATCGCTTGCACCGCCTTGGCTTTCATGTCTACCTGCGAGGCTAGGTTATGGGCAGCCGAGGACGCCCTCGTGTGGTCCACCTCCGGTGTTTCGCGAGGTTCAGAACGTCAACATGAGCCCAAAGAGGCGTTGAAGGAGAGAGGATGGTTTGACCCTTTGCTATTGCACTCATTGCTACATTCGAGGCCCATGTCGAAGCGCATCTTCAAGTTGAAGACCTTCGCGCGCTGGGCGCGTCGGATCATTTCGGTTGAGGCGCTGTGCCCCGCTGCCGCTGAAATCATGATCGGGCGCTATGAGGCCGATCTTGGCAAGGGACTGAGCAAAAAGCGCGAGGCTGTACCTGGCCCGAAAAGCTCGATGAGTTGGTGGCGGACGGAGTGTTGAAGGAGATTTGCTTTGACCACCAAAAAGGTTGATCGCGTTTCTTCCGAGATGCTGGAGATGGCATCTCTTCTCAGCAAGCACGGAGTGCTGTCGGTGCAGGACCTCGGCCAGATCAAGACTTTGTGCTCACCACCTCCCGTTTACACGCCAGAGCGTGTGGCACAGATCCGAACCAAAAAGGCCAAGATGAGCCAGACGGTGTTCGCGGGCTTCCTGAACGTTCGCCCGTCCACTGTCCAGAAATGGGAGTCACCTGCTTCAGGTAAGCACCCTGGAGGCGCCGCCGCCAAATTGCTGCAGATCATCGAGAAGAAGGGCATCGAAGCCCTTGCGGTCTGATCGCCTCCGCCTATCGTTTCAGCCCACTTCAGGTGTGACAGGGCCGGTTACTGCGGTTAACCGCGCTCTGTGCAGGTCACCTGCGGCCGACGCCGTGTGAACCCCTCGACCAACGCGCCTGACAACCGGCGCGTTGTTGTTTTTCCGGGCAGCCACGCTTTCGAATCCAGTTGTTTGGTGGGTCACACCTCAGACAGTGCCGCTGCGCCGGAATGGCGACGGTCCCGCCGTCCTCGTCCGTAGCCGCTTCTCATTTCCCTGAAGGCCGGCACAAGAAAGATTTCCCGACACTTTTGCCATCGATTCCGTAACCCATACCAACCGAACTCATTCGGTGGAGGAATCGATGATCAAGTTCACTGTTGCGAGTACCAAGGGCGGGGTCGGCAAGACGACTCTGACCGCCAACCTGGGTGCTTTGCTGGCCGACATGGGCCTGCGGGTGCTACTGGTTGATGCCGACGTCCAACCGTCGTTGTCCAAGTACTACCGGCTGGTGGTGTCACCCCCCTCAGCGGGTTTGACACAGGTCCTGCTCAAGGGTGAGGTGGTGCGGGAGTGCATTACGCCCACCGACATAGCGGGATTGGACATCGTGGTGTCCGATGACCCGGAAGGGCACCTTCCGAACTGGCTACTGAATCGGATCGACCGGGGATTCAGGCTTATGTTCGCCCTCCGGTCACCGGTGGTGGCGGCCCAGTACGACTGCGTGCTGATCGACACGCCTGGAGCCATCGGCCCCCTCCAGGACGCCGCGGTCATGGCCGCCGACATCCTGGTGTCACCCATCACCCCAGAAATCCTGTCGGCGCGGGAGTTTCGTGACGGCACGATGGAGTTGCTCGAACGCCTGGAGCCGGGCAGCGCCCTTGGCGCGACGCTCGGGCCCGTCAAGGCTGTCATCTACCGACAGGACCGCACGGCCGATGCCAGGCTGATAGCCAACGGCATCCGTGAGGACTTCATCCGCCTGAAGGGCAGGGTGTCCGTGCTGGACACCGTGGTGCCGCATGCGAAGGCCTACAAGGAAGCCGCCACCTTGCGAATCCCCGTGCATCGCCACGAGCGACGACGGGAGGGCGTCATGCCCAGCGCCAGCGCGGTCATGCACCAGTTGGCTTGGGAACTGATCCCGAGTCTCCAGGGTATCGAGGCCGAGGACCGCAGCGAGGTGCGAAGCGAGGGGCCTCGCGCATGAACGTCAAGCCCACCATCGATGAACGCCGCCGGCTCGTGGCGCAGTCGCTCCAAGTCGGAAATCCGGTCAACAACGGCCGGGAGTTGTCTGGCCATGCAGACGTTCGACAGGAGTGCCAGTTGGAGTTGAGCCTCGAAGACATCCAGCCCTACGAACACAACCCACGCCGCTCAACCAACCCCCAGTTTGACGACATCAAGGAGTCCATCCGCACGGGTGGGCTGCGCGTGCCGCTGACCGTGACGCGCCGACCCGGCGATGAGCATTACATCGTCGAAGCCGGCGGCAACACTCGCTTGGCGGCACTGCGGCAGTTGTGGGCCGAGACGACGGACCCCAGGTACGCCAGGCTTACGGTGCTCTACCGGCCATGGAGGTCAGAAAGCCATGTGCTCACGGCCCACCTCATCGAGAACGAGCAGCGCGGTGAGATGAGTTTCTGGGACAAGGCCACCGGTATCGTGGCGCTCAAGGCACGCCTGGAGGCCGAGCAGAGCAAGGCGCTGAGCCTGCGCCCGCTGGAGGACGCGCTCCACGCGCTGGGGCTGTCGGTGACCACAGCCACCCTGGCGCTGTACCTTTTTGCCACTGAGCGCCTGTCGATCCTGGGTGAAGGCATGCCTCGCCTCTCAGGGCTGGACGTCAAGACACTGCAACCTCGGCTCAATGCGTTGAAGCGACATGCCCTGGCCCGCACAAGCCTGGACGAAGACGCGCTGTACGCACAGGTCTTTGACCCTGTCTTTCGGCGCCTGGTTGGTGGCCGCAGCGTGGAAGGGGGCGTACGCGTCGCCAAGGTGATTGAGGCCTGTGAAGAGGCGCTGGCAGTCCGGCTGAAAGTCCCCGCCCAGGTACTGCGCTCCACAGTTGACGACCCAGACCGTGTGCAGGCGACCAACGTGCCTGATCGTCCGGCTGATTTCACAGATGCCTTGGGCGTCGCCACAGCGCCTGTCGACACACCCTGGTCCCCGTTCCAGGCTCTTGCCCGAAGTGCCGGCATCGAGACCTACATCGAGGAGAACCGGGTGCATCCGGCAGGCGTGCGCCTGCTGCGCCCCGATGACCTCATCACGCAGGACCCGTGCCGTCGCCGGGCCTGGTGGTGGCTGGCAGCACTGTCTGGCGGGCACGAAGACCAACTGCAGCAGCAAACCCCGTCTGCTCGCGATCTTCTTGACTGGCTTGTCGATCCTGCAGATCCCAGCGCCCAAGCTGCTCTGGCCCTGCTCATCGATCGCAGAAAGGCGGCCACGCCCAAACGAGTTGCCGTCGACGAGGAGGGCGTCTGATGCTGGAACTCTTCGACCCCCACGTGCGACTGGTGGTGCTAAATCACATCGCCGCTCGTCTGACGGAGGTTGCACCTCAGGATCTGACGGGCAACGGCATCGATGGATCCCAGTGGTCCAGCCTGCGTCGCCTGAACGCGCTAGATCTCAGCCGCCTGGCGTCCACCCGATGCTTCTCGATCAAGGTCTCGTTGGATCTGAACGGCCTGCAGGCGGGGCTACGCACCGTTGACCTCATCAACGAGAGCAACGCGCTGGAGAACTACTTCATCCGCAACGGCGCGTCGGTGTCTCTGCTGGAGACGCTCTTCAAGGTCTCTCGCATGGACACATTCAAGCGCCGCATTGAACTCGGCTCACATCAACGCCCCGGACGCCTGGCACTGCCAGACAGGCGTATCCGGGCTCGCATCTTCCGCGTCTGGCATGGCCTGAGCGACCCCTCCCTACGGGCACGGTACCTCCATCTGCACCAGGCGTTTCCCCACCTGTCCATTGCGGTGCTGGAGACCGTGATCCGCCAATACGAGGCCCAGGCATGAGCGCCCACTCTTCAAGCCTGGGGATCACCCCGCAGCTCCTGCTCGACGTCTTCGACCTCCCGATCACCTTCCACCGATGTCTGGTGCCTCTGACAGGCGGTGTGACCGCCGCGCTGATGCTGTCACAGGCCATCTGCACCACGCAGGAGCTTGACCCTCAAAGCGGCGGTTGGTTCTTGAAGTCTCAGGAGGAATGGACCGAGGAAACTGGTCTGACCCGGTGGGAGCAGGCCACTGCCCGGCGCGCCCTGCGCGAGGCGGGTTTCCTGATGGAACGCCGCGCAGGTATGCCCGCGCGACTTTGGTACCGCGTGTGTTCAAGAGTTCTGTGGGATGCGCTCAAGGCTCAGGCGGCTCGCAATGCGGCTTTGAGCGCGAGCCCGAGAGCCTCTGGGGGCCGCGATGAATGACGATCCCATTTCCGTGATCTGGCCCTTGCTGGGCCGGCACGTGGCCTACCAGCGTCGCCTTGTCGACCTGACCGGCAGCGTCAAGGCGGCCTTACTGCTGTCGCAGGCGATTTACTGGACACGCCATGGCGTGGACATCGAGCGGTCTGGGGGGTGGTTTCACAAGACAGCCGAGCAGTGGGCGCTGGAGACGGGCCTGACTTGGCGCGAACAGTCCTCTGCGCGCGATGTCCTGCGCGATGGTGGCTTGCTTCAAGGCCGAAGGCTGGGCATGCCTGCCATGCTGAACTTCCGGGTGGACTTGGAAGAACTGGTGCGCCGTCTGAGGTGTACCTCACCCGAATCGGGTGGCGTTAAGCCGTGGTCCGAGTCGGTCTCAAGGGTTCCTGAGCCTGTGGAGCCGTGCGAATTGGCCGAGTTGCTCGGCCCGTCCGTGGCGTTTCACCGCGCGCTCGCGTCTGTGGGAGGCAGCGTCCATGCCGGCTTGATGCTGTCCCAGACGTTGTACCAGACGCGCCTTCAACTGCGACGTCAGGCAGGGCCTTGGGTGCCCTGCTCGGCGCAGAAGTTGTGGCAAGAGTTGGGGCTGACCCGGCGCGAGCATGAGGTGGCTCGGCGGCTCCTTGCCGAGGCCGGGCTGTGGCAAGAGCGCCTGCGCGGATGGCCGCCAGTCTTGTCCGTCAAGGTCCGCTTGGAGTCTCTGCTACAGCTGCTCAGCGAGGTGCCCTTGGGCGTTCGTGTGGCTCGTCCACACGCTCAAGACGCTGACTGTGACGAACCCACATTCCAAATTGCACCGAATGTCGAAACAAGACTGCGCGATCCCCACATCCATGTCTCGCGCAAACCGCCATCCCAGATTCGACAAAACCGCCACCATAGATTCAACGAAACCGCCATTCCAGTAAAGGTATTGAGTACAAGTGTTTCAGTACAAATACCACCACCACACCGCGCGCGCGAGGCCTTGGCCTGTGGACAACTTTTCAGCGGCTCGGTCCAGGCCCGTGGTGGTGGTGAGCTGAGATTTCCCGAGCAATTGCTCCCGCAAGAGCGCGAAGCGGCCTGGCAAATGCTGCAGGCCACGGACTTCGACCGGCAGGTCCTGCTCGACGAACTTGCTGGCCGATTGATGGCCGTAGCGAGCGGCGACCACCCAGGCACGGGCAGCGCCATCCACAGCCCCCTGGGCTACCTGCGCGGTCTGATCCAACGCGCCGCTGAGGGCCGATTCGTGCCTGAACTTGCCCTCAGAGTGTCCGCATTGCGGACATCTGCGCCGCCTGCCGGCACATCGCGAAGTCAAGGCCTTCAGGCTCAGCAAGAAGGGCCTACGCAGTGCGTGACGGCTGACCCGAAGGCAGGCCAGGAGGACCAGAAGGCGCGAGCCCGCGTCCTACTTGCCGATCTGAGTCAGAGGCTTGCGCAGCGCCGGGCCTGAGGTTTCGTCCGACTGAAGCCCAAGCCACTCCGGCACCAGCAGCACGCCCGCAGCGTTTCAATGTTCCACATCGAGGCCACCATCATGCCCACCAGCATCGACCAATCCAGCCCACCGGTTCTTCCTCTCACGACGGTGAAGATCCGTACAACTCGCGTGCGGGTGCTCCGCGCGCCCAGTGAAGCTCCTGGAGCGTTGGCGGCCTCCATGGCCTCTGAGGCTCCCGATGCAGCCATTCAGGCCACTCCCGCCTCCACATCTCGTCCAAGGACCCAGTCCGTCGGCAGACTTGACACCCAAGGGACAGACACCATGGCGCTGCATACGCGGGAGGCCTGGCGCTTGTTCGTGGGCCGCCCTGCCGAGGCAAAGCGTCGTTCCAGGGCGATCCCCGGGGCGGTACGCTTCGCAGCGATTTGTCGCTCGGTATGGGTGCTATCCGCGCACGACAACCCCTACGCCGACTGGTTCCTCATCAGGGCGCACGAGGAACTGACAGGCGTCCGGCAGCACATCGAACAGGCCGTGACTCAGCGCGAGGTCGAGTTCGACCGGTTGCGCCAGCGTGGGCTGAACCTGACGGTCATGGCTTCAGTTCAACCGATGACGGTGGAACTGGCGTTTGGCAGCCCCTACGGCTACGCGGCAGCGGAAGCCGTGATGGAGTTCGATCTGCATGTGCGCCAGGTGCTGTCTCTGGTGCGAAGGGATCGGCTGAGCGAGGAGGACGGGCACGCAGCCATTGCTGAGCCCAGACGGCGCCTGCGCAGGCTCTTCCTGGAGTCCATCACCTGGGAACGGGGACTGCGGCGAGATGAGCTTCTGCCGCTCAGCAGGCAGGACTTTTTGCCCTCGGCGGATGAGGCTGCCCAGGCCCGCGTGCGTGCAGCGGCCTCCCAGTTTGGCGAGGTGCCCCTGGCGGTGCTCACAGGACAAGTCAGGCCGCGTCACACAGTGGGTAGAAGGACGGCTCAAACCGATAACTTGCGCCAGTTGAAGCGTCTTCTCGACGTTGGCAGGCAGGCCGATTGCGCTGTGGTGGCGGCGCACTCTTTGTCAATGAGCCCGGCGGAGCTGCTGTGAGCAGGCTCGCAAGCCCTCGCAACGTAGCCGAGGAGATGGCCGCTGCGGTCAAGGTAGGGCGCAGCATCACCGCGGACCGACAGCCGAGTGCGGAGGAGTGGCGCATGCTCTGCACGATTGCCAGATCGCTTTCAGCCAATGCGGCGGCGAAGGGACGCGACGTCGCAGCGTTTCAGGGCTTCGCTCTTTGCGCTCGGCGCTTGGCCGTGAGTTCTGCCGGCGCTTGCCTGGTGCGTGTGGTGGTCCTCTACGGAATGGCAGCCGAACGTGCACTGAAGGGGCTGCCCTGGGAGGCCGAAGACGCCCCGATGGCCACCCAAACTCCCCCACCTGTGGCCACCGCAAACTCCCCCACCTGAAGTGATCGGGGACGGGGTGTAGAGCCGGCGCCGTCGGCACCCGTTAGCAGGACGTTGACTGACCTCCCCGGCAGGGGAGGCAAGGAGTGAACGTCTTGAAGCCGAACAAGCAAACCACCATCGCCACGCTGCTGCAGCAGCGGTGCACCCAGCGCCATATCGAGCGCGTCACGGGAATTGACCGCAAGACCATCCGGTC
>CAISJH010000735.1 GCA_903885585.1 uncultured beta proteobacterium | reverse complement strand
GTGCTGTGCGTCAGGCGCCTTGCGACCGACAATCAGGCGCTCTGACGGCCGTCTACCCCATGCAGCCCACCCGCCCCGACACTGAGGCCCGCAAGCGCCGGGATGCGTCCCTGCGTTCGCAGGACGAGGCGATTGCCGAGCACCTGGAGCAGGCCCTGCGCAGCGGCGAGTTGCGCAGCGCCCCCAGCTTCGGCAAGCCGCTGGCCGAGCCCGAGGGCTGGAGCCAGACGCCGGTGGAATTCCGCCTGCCGTTCAAGATCCTGAAGAACGCCTCGGTGCCGCCGCCGGAAGTGGAGCTCTTTCACCGCCGCGCTGCGCTGCGCGAAGCGCTGGCCCAGGCGCCATCGCCCGAGCAGCGAGCAGTGCTGCAGCGCCAACTGGCCGAACTCGAGCAGGCGCTGGCGCTGCGGCTGGAGGGCATGAGGGCGAGCGGCCGGGTGTAGGCGCGGGCACGCAGCCAGGATGCTGCTGTTTACAGTGACGAGCGATGACCACTGCGCATGGTTCGTTCAGACTCAAGGAGAAGCTTCATGTCACGCCTGCCCACCGACACCGACCCCGCGAACTGGCACCGCCACTTCGCCGCCCAGGCCAACAACCGCGCCTGGGACCTGGCCGAGTCGCGCACCGATGCGAGTTTCGACGCCGAGATGCTGGCCGCCGCTCACGCCGCAGCCTGGCACTGGGACGCCGTGGGCACCGAGTTGCACCGCATGCGGGCCTTGATGCTGCTGGCGCTGGTGAACGCGCTGGCCGGGCATGGCCACACGGCCTGGCAGCAGGCCGAGACGGTGCGTGCGTTCTTCCTGGGTCAGGGCGAGACCCCGGACTGGGAGCAAGCCTTCGTGCACGCCATCCACGCCCAGGCCGCTGCGGTGGCGGGTCGGGCTGATGCACACCGCACTTCCTGGGAGCAGGCCCGTCTTTCGATCGCGGCCATCGCTGACGACCAAGACCGCGCCATCGTGCTCAAGACCTGGACCCAAGTGCCGGCGCCTTCTGAGAACGTGTGAGGCACTCCTGCACACCCGCTCGTCCACCCCGAACTCTGAGCAGCCTTCAGTAGCTGATCAGGGCCAAGCTCAACGCCAAGCAAACGCCGGCTGATCGAAGTGCGCCACTCGTGTGGGCCGGCCCAGCAAGCAGACCTCACGGAACTGCAGCAGAAATGCCGCTGTGGGGGCCGCGATCCAGCGCTGGCCCACGGGCATGCGCAGGACCTGCCGCTGCGTGCTTTGCACGAGGTTGAGGATGGGGGCATCTTCGCGGGTCAATTCGCTGACCGGAATGCGGTGCACGCTGTGGACCTCCTGCGGGTTGAGCTGCAACGCGCGCGCGGCATCCAGCCATACCACCACGGGCGTGATGAGGTAGCCCGAGCGGGTGGCGTAGTCGTCCAGCCGGCCGAGCACGGCGCTGGGGTCTGGCCTCAGGCCGATTTCCTCCCGCAACTCGCGCAGAGCGGCTTGCTCGGGCGGCTCGCCTTCGTCCATGCGGCCGCCCGGCAGGGCCCATTGGCCGGCATGGCTGCGCAGCCCGCTGGCGCGGCGCGTCAACAGCAGGGCGGGCGCGGTGCTCCACTCGGTGTGGTGTGGCAGGCCCTCTACGCCAGCGCCGTGCCCTTCCTGCGTCACCCCCAAGACCACAGCGGCGCGCTTGCGTCCGTCGGCCGGCAGGGGCTGGGGGTCAAACACAGCCAGATGCCGGGCGATGAATTGGCGCAGGTCGGGACCGTGGTGCATTGCAGGCAGGATAGCCCCTCTGCCGGGTGGCCTCTGCCGTCACGTCGATGGCGCACTGGGGTACTCAGGCCCGGCGTCCGAGATTCCACATCGGGCGCGTCGCAGAATGCAGCCCACCTTCAAGGAGCTGCACCTCATGGACACGATGAATTCGCCTCCCGCATCTTCCAGCACCCTCGCGCGTTTTCGGGTGGACGGCCGCGTGGCGGTGGTCACGGGCGGGGCCCAGGGCATCGGCCTTGCGGCGGCGCAGGCGCTGCACGAGGCCGGGGCGACCGTGGTCCTGCTGGACCGTGATCTGGCGGCGGCGCAGCAGGCCTCAGCGGCGCTGCCGGGCAGCCAGGCCCTGGCGCTGGACGTGGCCGATGCGCTGGCCATCAAACGCGTGTTCGGCGAGATCGCCCAGCGTCATGGCCGCATCGACATCCTGGTGAACAACGCCGGCGTCTCCATCCGCAAGTCCAGCCTGGAGCTCTCGCTGGACGAGTGGAACCAGGTGCTGGCGATCAACCTGACGGGCTGCTTCCTCTGTGCCCGGGCCGCTGCGGCGGCCATGCCGGGGCAGGGTGGGGCCGTGGTGAACACGGCCTCCATCATGGGCTTGTCCGGTGCCGGCCCGTACCCCAACCCGGCCTACCACGCTACCAAGGGCGCGCTGGTCAACCTCACCCGCTCGCAGGCGGTGGAATGGGCCGCGCGCGGCATCCGCGTCAACGCCGTGGCGCCCACCTGGACCCGCACCGGGTTCATCGGCGAGTTGACCGACGCCGTGCGTGAGCGCGTGCGCGCTGTCACGCCCCTGGGCCGCATGGCCGAGCCCGAGGAAGTGGCGGCCGCCATCCTCTTCTTGGCCAGCCCGGCCGCGTCCATGGTCACCGGGCACACGCTGGCGGTGGATGGGGGCTTTCTTGCGCAGTAAGGCCATCAGGCCCGACGGATGCGTCAGGTTGCAAGTCCTCGAGAGCCCCGCGGGGCGGTTGTGGCCCACCCTGGCTCTGGCCGAGAGCGCAGGAAATCTCGGGCTGGTCTGGCGCAGTCTTGAGAGTCTGGCGTGATGGAGAGCCCCGACCCTCTGCGCGCCTACTACGCCGCCCGCGCCGCGGAGTATGACCGCATCTACCTCAAGCCCGAGCGCCAGGCCGACCTGCGTCAGATTGAGGCCTGGCTGCCCGCGCAGTTTGCTGGGCGGCGTGCGTTGGAGGTCGCCTGCGGCACTGGATACTGGACGCGCCTGATCGCGCCCGTTGCCACCCACACGTTCGCGCTGGATGCGTCGCCCGAGACCTTGGAAATCGCGCGCGGGCGCGTGCCGCCAGGACGGATGGCCTTCAGCGTGGGAGATGCCTATGCGCTGCATGAATGCATCAAATCCGAACAGCGCTTCGACGCCGCCTTCGCTGGCTTCTGGTGGTCTCACGTGCCCCGTGCACGCCTGCGCGAGTTCCTGCAAGGCTTGCATGCTTGCCTGGAGCCGGGCGCCCGCGTTGTCTTCCTGGACAACCGCTTCGTGCCCGGCAGCAGCACGCCTGTCAGCGAAGAGGACGCCCATGGCGACACTTGGCAGCAGCGACGCCTCGACGACGGCAGCACCCATCGCGTGCTCAAGAACTTCCCTACCGAGGCGGCGCTGCGCGAAGCTGTCGCCGGCCTGGCAACGGACGTACATGTCACCACCTGGGCCTACTACTGGGCCTTGGAGTACCTTGTCCTCACCCCTGAGTCGCCAAAGGACAGGGCCTCCGCCCAGCACTCGGCATAGGCCACTTGCTGCTATGCTGACCTCAACGATCATCATGATCATAGGAGTTCACAGTGATCACTGAAGCCACTGCCGTCACGCTGCGTCAGAACTTGGGGGACATGCTCAACCGCGTGCAGTACCGCCGTGACAGCATCCTCATCACCAAGGACGGCAAGCCAGTGGCGGCGCTGGTGGATGCTGCGATGTTTGAGCGCATCCGTCGCATGCAGGAGCGGTTTGATGCATTGAGCGCTCGCCTGGCGCAGGCCTACGAGGGCGCCCCAGATGCTGGCGGACTGGCTGAGATCGAGGCCGCGAGTGCCCAGGCCCGATTGGACGTCGCGCACCAGTGGCGCGCCGAGGGTCGCCTGCCGGCGCTGCCGGGCAGCAACGCCTCAGGCGCCAAGCGCTCTGGCCGTGCTGCGGCCAGGACAGCCGGCGCCAAGTCCGCTGCTGCCGGATCCTCCACCTCGCGCTGAGGCCTGCGCCGTGCAGGTGGTGCTGGACACGAACGTCCTGGTGTCGGGGCTGGCCTTTCCGAGTGGCCCGCCGGGGCGTATCGTGTCGGCTTGGCGCGCGGGGGCGTTTGGCCTGGTGGCTTCAGAGTTCATGTTGGCCGAATTGGCCCGCATCCTCCCGGCCTTGTCCCATCGCACGGGGTTTTCTGCTGCCGACGTCCGCGACTTCCTGGACTTGATGCGCGCCATGTCGACCATCGTCGAACTCAGCGCTGACCACTTGGCACAGGCGCAAGACAGCGGGCTGAGAGACCCTGACGATGCCCCCATCCTGGCCACGTTCCTGGCCTCCGGTGCCGACTGTCTCGTGACGGGCGACAAGGATCTCCTGGTGCTGGCCGGGCCCTGGGCCATCTTGTCCCCGGCTGACTTCTGCACCCGCTACAACCCCTGAACAACCCATGACCACCCTCCGCAAGACCACCCCCATCCTGCGCAGCTTTGACGAGGCCAAGGCGCGCGAGTTCTATCTCGACTTCCTGGGCTTCCAGGTGGTGTTCGAGCACCGCTTCGAGCCCGGGCTGCCGCTGTACATGGGCGTGGCGCGTGGAGACTGCGCGCTGCACCTTTCGGAGCACCATGGCGACGCCACACCGGGTGCTTCAATGCGTATCGAGGTGGACGATGTGGATGCGCTGTGTAGCGAGCTGATGGCGCGTCACCCGCGTCACAACCGCGCCGAGGTGCAGGCCATGCCCTGGGGCACGCGCGACTTCACCGTGACCGACCCCTTTGGCAACCGGCTCACCTTCACGAGTGCCATCAGTGCCTGAGCGGCGCTGGCCGGCCGTGGCCGCGCGCCGTGTGAGCTTGGCCGTGGCGTCCCTGGACGCCACCGGTCAGCCGACCGCGCGCTTCGAGGCCGAGTTTCCGGAAACGGCCCCGCAGAGCGGGTTCGGCTTGAGCGAGTTGCCGCACTCTTGGCGCCGACCAGGCCGCCTGCGCGCCAGGTACGCCGGCCATGCCGAGGTGCTCGGGCGGCTGAGGAGGGTCCGGACCACGCCGCTATGAGCACGTGCTGCGCTGCGTGTGGCAACGCACAGGCCCGCGTGTCACGCTCCGCGAGAGGAGAGAGGCTCCGCGACGCCAGCGGACTTCCCGTCATGAATCTGCAGATACCGGCGCGGGGTCTCCCCGAACCGCGAACCGAACTCGCGTGTGAAATGAGCGCCATCGGCAAAGCCGCAGTCCAGCGCTATCTGTGTGATGCTGGAGCCACCGCCCAAGAGCAACGTGCGCGCGTACTCCAGGCGGAGCTGACGGTAGAAGGCCATCGGCGATAGGCCCAGGTGTTTGCGGAATGCCCGCTCGAGCTGGCGCGCGCTGATACCCACGTAACGCGCCAGGCTGTCGAGGGTGGGGGGGTCGTTCAGCCGCTGCTCAATGAAGTGCGCCGCACGGTGCACGCGCACGTCATGGACGCTGGAGAGATCAGCGTGGAAATGGGGCTGCGGCGACCGTCCCGAGCGCATGCCCTGCAGCATCATGTGCCGCATCGCTTGCTGCGCCCGGGGGCGGCCGCAGTGGCGCCCCACAAGGTACAGCCCCAGGTCAGTGGCCGCCGTTGAGCCTGCGCAGGTGATGAGATCGCCCTCGTCGATGAAGAGCCGATCGACGACTGCCACGATCCCAGGAAAGCGCGCCCGGAACACATCCACCACGTTCCAGTGCACACACACAGATCGTGGCCCCACCAGACCGGCCTGCGCCAGCGCGAAGGTCCCCGTACAGATTCCCAGGAAGCGTTTGCCCGCGTCTGCGGCCTGGCGCAGCCAGTCCAGCAGTTCCAGCGGCAGTTGCCCGTTGAGGTAGTCGTTGCCGCCGCATACGGCGATGTAGTCGAAGTCCTGCGGGTCGCCCAGAGGCAGCAGCTCGCTGATGGTCTGGCCGGAGCTCGACGTTCTGGGGCGACCGCCCACGCTCATGACGGCCCAGGCCGCATGAATCTGGCGGCTGCGGCCTCCTTGGTCCGCCGCCAAGCGCAGCACCTCGATCAATCCAGAAAAGGCCGC
>CAISJH010000734.1 GCA_903885585.1 uncultured beta proteobacterium | reverse complement strand
TTCGGCCAACTGCGCCTTGTACTGCGGTGCGACGGTGGACTTTGTCGACACAGATCCGCAGTCTCGCAACCTGTCTGTCGACGCCCTTGGCGAAAAGCTCGCCTGGGCCGAGGCGCGGGGCTGTTTGCCGCATGTGGTCATTCCTGTAGACCACGGGGGATGGTCGTGTGACCTTCAAGAGATCCGCGCGTTGGCGAACCGCTACGGCTTTCGCATACTTGCTGACGCGTCGCACTCTGTGGGTGCCCGTTACCTCGGGCGCCCTGTCGGCAGCGCACTTGCTGACGCCACCGTTTTCAGCTTTCATGCGGTCAAGGTGATCACCTGCGGGGAAGGCGGCATGGTGACCACGCACGACGACGCCATGGCTGAACGCCTGCGGGCTCTGCGTTCGCACGGCATCACTCGCGAGCCGGATCGCATGGAGCAGCCCGCTGAGGGTGCGTGGGTCTATGAACAGCAAAGCCTCGGGTACAACGCCCGGATGACGGAGATGCAAGCCGCGCTCGGCCTGTCACAGCTGCGCCGGCTGCCCTCGATGCAAGTGCGAAGAGAAGCGCTTGCACGCCGCTACGACGTCGAGCTCTCAGAGTTGCCCCTGCGCCTGCCGTCAAGACTGCCCGATCGCATACCTTCCTGGCACCTGTACGCCGTCGAGATCGACCCGACCCGAACACCCATAGGACGCAACACCGTCTTCGCAGGATTGCGCGCGTTGGGCATTGGGGTGAATGTTCACTACATCCCGATACACACACAGCCTTACTACCGCAGGCTTGGCTTCAAGCAGGGAGACTTTCCCAACGCCGAGCGCTACTACGCGCATGCGCTCTCGCTGCCCCTCTTCCCTGACATGACCGATGCGCAGCAAGACATGGTGATCGATGCCGTGCACACGTTGATGGCCTGACGCCTACGGGCCAGGCCTTCGGGCCGCACCATGCGGACCGGAATTGCGACTCCAAACAGGCGCTTATC
Organism: uncultured beta proteobacterium; assembly: GCA_903885585.1. Lineage (GTDB taxonomy): Bacteria > Pseudomonadota > Gammaproteobacteria > Burkholderiales > Burkholderiaceae_C > Rubrivivax. The sequence continues at coordinate 5,526 of CAISJH010000734.1, read as the reverse complement.
TGAGGGTCTGCAGCACACCTCGTCACTACACTCGAATGAGACGAGTTGGCGGAGACCGCTCCGCCGTGCGAAGGAGCCACCGCCCATGCACCACCCCAGCGAGACCCAGTGCATCCCAAGCTGCACAAGAGGCTGCCCATGCTGATCAAGGATCGAAAGATCGGCCCTGATTGCCGGCCGTACGTGATCGCCGAGATGTCGGGCAATCACAACCAGTCGCTCGACCGGGCATTGAGCATCGTTGACGCCGCAGCCGCCGCAGGTGCCGATGCCATCAAGCTGCAAACCTACACCGCGGACACGATGACGATCGACATCGATGCACCCGGCTTCATCATCGATGACCCCAACAGCCTGTGGGCTGGTCGCGGTTTGCATGCGCTTTACGACGAAGCGCATACCCCCTGGGACTGGCACCAACCCATCATGGAGCGTGCAGCCTCTCACGGCCTTCACTGCTTCAGCACACCCTTTGACGAGACAGCGGTCGATTTCCTCGAGACGTTGGACGTCCCGGCCTACAAGATCGCTTCCTTCGAATGCACGGATCTCCCGCTCATCCGCAAGGTGGCCGCCACGGGCAAGCCGATGATCGTCTCCACAGGCATGGCCTCACTGGCCGAGATCGACGAGACGGTACGTACCGCGAGAGCGGCAGGTTGTCGGGACCTGGTGCTGTTGAAGTGCACCAGCACCTACCCCGCCACGCCAGAAAACAGCAACTTGCGCACCCTGCCCGTGCTGCGGGAGGCCTTTGGCTGCCATGTCGGACTCTCTGACCACACCATGGGTTGCGGAGCTGCCGTGGCGGCGGTGGCCTTTGGCGCCGTGATGGTGGAGAAACACTTCACGCTTTCCCGGGCCGACGGGGGAGTAGACAGCGCCTTCTCTCTGGAGCCTTCCGAGCTTGCGTTGCTGCGAACCGAAACGGAGCGGGCTTGGCTCGCGCTGGGCACGCCGACTTTCGGACTGTCGCGAGCCGAGACCGGCTCGCTTCGGTTCAGGCGCTCGCTCTACATCGTGGAGGACCTGCGGGCAGGCGATGAGCTGACCGCACGTAACCTGCGCGCGATAAGACCTGGACATGGCCTGCCAACCCGGGAGCTGCCTGCACTACTCGGTCAACGAGTGATGCGCGATGTAGCGCGCGGCACACCCGCAAGTTGGACGCTGCTGCAGGCAGCCACTTCTACGACCCATGGCCCAAGCCATGCCGCATGAAGAACCACTCATGAGCACCACCCTTCCTCCGCCCGCGGCACCTTTGTCCATAGCCGACCTGCGCAGCCCCGACCTGATGGCTCTGCAGCGAGAAGCCATGGCCCAGGATCACGCGCGGCTTCACGCGCATCTGGATGATTTCGTGGCTGTCCCCTGCCCTGCATGCGGCCGGACCGAGGCGACGCATGCCTTCGAGAAGTACCGATGCCAGTTCCTGCGCTGCCGAGACTGTGAGACGCTTTACATGTCGCCTAGGCCGACGCCAGCGCTGATGGACGACTACTACAGCCACTCGGAAAACTACCGGCTCTGGGCCGAGAGGATCTTCCCGGCCTCGGAAGCCAATCGCCGCGAGAAGCTCTGCCGCCCCATGTTCGATTCCATCGTCGAGGCGTGTCGCCGCCACGGTGTACCCACCGGCCATCTGGTCGAACTGGGCCCAGGCTTCGGTACCTTCGCGGAGTTGGCCAAGAACAGCGGCGAGTTTGTGCGCGTGTCAGTGGTTGAGCGGACTCCAGAGATGGCGGCCTCCTGCCGTCAGCGCGGACTGGAGGTTCACGAGTGCGCCGCGGAAGACCTGCCCGCTGGCAGCAGCGACATGGCCGACGTGCTGGTGTGCTTCGAAGTCATCGAGCATGTCTTCGATCCGGCGGCATTTCTGGCTGCAGCATCACGCCTGCTGCGCAGTGGTGGCCTGCTCGTCATGACCTGCCCCAACGGCCAAGGTTTTGATACCGCCACGCTCGGCGCCGCATCTGTGGCGGTGGACACAGAGCACGTGAATCTGTTCAATCCGCGGTCGATGGCGCGTCTTCTCTCAGGCTGCGGCTACGAGGTCCTGGACATCACCACCCCCGGGCGCCTCGATGTGGAGCTGGTGCGTGAGGCGGCACTCCAGGGCAGCTTTGAAGTCAAGGATCAGCCCTTCTTGCGCAGAGTGCTGATCGACGAATACGAGCGACTGGGGCCTGCCCTGCAGCGACTTCTGGCAGACCAAGGGTTGTCCGGCAGCATGCGTGTCATTGCACGCAAGGCGTGACCGGTTCATCCCCCGCACCATCAAGAGCAAAGTCCACCATGCACGCATCAACCCTCAGCGTCCGATCCGGCCCGCAAGTCTCAGTTCACAGGATGCGGGACGCGAATCCCGCTCTGCGACTGGCCCGTAACGGCTGGATCAGCATTCCCAATCACCTGGATGGCCACGAGGTCGCGTTGATGCGGCAAGAAATTGAAGCCGCCTTCTCCGCGCCCGCGCTTCAGTCCCAAATCGTTTCGCCCTATGGATGCGGCGGCATCCTGCTCGACCTCTTCTGCCTTCCCGTCGTGACGTCACTGCTGTTCACGAAGCGAACCATGGACCGGCTGGCTGAACTGATCGGACCGGGCTTCGTGCTGCTGCCCGAACATGCCGCACACCGCGACGGCTTCGGTGGCTGGCACAAAGATACCGACATGTTTGAGCATGCCGGCATCCACGGTCATTGGTCCGAGGACCACGCGATTTACCAGTGCGCCGTGTACCTGCAAGACAACACGCAGGCCCATGGCGGCGGCCTGTCAGGCGTGAGCGGCAGCCACCTCATGCCAAAGCCAGAGCCTCACTTGGCTGATGCGGCCAGGCGCTACCAGTTGCGCTGCGAGCATTTGGGACATCGGCTGGAGAGTAGCGCTGGCGACCTCGTCGTCTTCCACAGCCGGCTCGACCACCGCGCCACACCCAGACTGCAGCCGGCTCCCTACGGTGCCAAGCTCGCCGTCTTCTTCATGGCAGCCCGCGATAACCACCACGCTGCCGCCTACAGCGAGTTCATACACCGTCGCCCTGATTACCACTACTTGCAGCGTTACCGTGTACCTGCCGATCTGCAAAGGCTCGCGCGCGCACAAGGTTTCCGTTGGGGTGAGTGAGGCGGGTATCAGCATGCGTTACTGCCTGCGCTGCCTGCAGCCGGACACCCGGCCGAACACCCGCTTCAGCTCCCTGGGCATATGCCCAGCCTGTGACTATGCAGAAGCAACTCGCCAAGTGGACTGGCAGGAGCGCATCGACCTCCTGTCAGCCATGTTCGCCAGACGCCAACGTCGCCCTGGCCAGTACCACGACTGCATCATTGGTGTGTCGGGTGGCAAGGACAGTACCCGTCAGGCGCTATGGGTACGTGACCGCTTCAACATCAACCCGCTGCTCGTATGCCTGAGCTACCCTCCTGAACAGGCCACCGATCGGGGCATGGACAACCTGTCCAACCTGATTGAGCTTGGGTTTGATGTCGTCATCAGCGCGCCTGCGCCTGCAACCTGGCGCACCCTGAAGCGTCAGGGTTTTGAGCGATTCACCAACTCTTTCAGGTCCACGGAACTGGCACTCTTTTCTGCAGTACCGCAGATTGCCTTGCGATATGGAATTGATCTGATTCTGTGGGGCGAGAACCCGGCACTCCAGCTGGGTGACATGAAGGCGCTGGGCAAGACAGGTTATGACGGGAACAACCTCCGGCACATGAACACGTTGTCGAGCGGCCTGCAGTGGATGCTGGATGCGGGCCACGATCGCCGTCAGTTGCTGCCCTACATCTATCCGCAGCCGGAGGAGTTCGAGGCATCAGGTCTGCAGATCGTTTATCTCGGTTGGTTCATGGGTGACTGGTCACTCGTCAACAACGCCTCCTACTCCTGCGCGGAGGGCCTGAAGATCCGAAGCGACGGTGTGGAAGACACGGGCGATCTTTACGGAGTGACCGCCCTCGACGAGGACTTCACACCGATCAACCAGATGATCAAGTATTGCAAGTTCGGCTTCGGACGCACGACAGACTACGTGAACGAGGAGATCCGTCTGGGCCGCATGACTCGCGAGCGTGGGGTGGAGCTCGTCGAAGCCCATGATCACGCCTGTTCCGCAGACTACATCAGCCGATATTGCGAGTACCTGGGCATCAGCGTCGATTCCTTCTGGGACCAGGTGCGCGCCGCTACCAACCCGCGGCTGTTCCAGATTGACGGGAACGGCCAGATCCATCGCCGCTTCAAGGTCGGGGTGGGGCTGTGAGCGCGCCTGCCCGTCGCCTCACCATCGGCGTCGTCGACTATGGCGCGGGAAACCTGGCGTCTGTTGCGCGGGCGGTGACGGGGCTGGGTCACCGTTGCCGGGTAAGCCGCGACACCGACACACTCGCAGCCACCGATGCCCTGGTACTCCCCGGCGTGGGCGCCTTTCCGGCTGCGATGGCGGCCTTGCACCGACACCGCCTGGTGGAGTTTCTGCAGCGACAGGCCCGAGCGGGCCAGCCGTTGGTCGGTATCTGCCTCGGAATGCAACTGCTGGCAGAGACCTCGTCGGAGCACAGGGTCACCGCTGGGCTCGGCTTGATTCCCGGCCACGTCCATCCGCTTGAAGAAGCAGGCTGGCACATCGGCTGGAACCGGCTTGAGGTACGCCAAGATGACCTATTGCTGGCACCCAGTGACGGTGAGGTGCTGTACTTCAATCACGCCTATGTGGTCTCCACCCCCCCGGAGTACGTGGTGGGCGTGGCCCGGCTGCAAAAGCCCTTCACCGCCGCCGTTCGCAGAGGGCGTGTGATCGGCCTCCAGTTCCACCCCGAGAAGAGCCAGCTGGGGGGTCAAGAACTGCTGCGGCGGGTGTTTGACGGGCTGAGCGGAGACGCAACATGCTGACCAAGCGCCTGATGGGCGTCATCACCGTCAAGGAGGGCTGGGCGGTGCAATCCGTGGGCTATCGGCGCCACCGCCCCCTTGGCCGCCCCGAAACCCTTGCCGAAAATCTCGACCGCTGGGGCGTGGACGAGATCCTCGTGCAGTGCATAGACCGCGGTGAACGCGGGCCTGATGTGGCGCTTCTGAGCCGCCTGTGCAGGCAGGGTCTGTCCACCCCGCTCGTGTACGCGGGAGGTGTTCGCAGCGTTGACGACGGTGTGCGTGCAGTTCAGGCCGGCGCTGAAAGAATCGCCATCGATGCATGGCTTCATGACTCTGCGGACACGGTTGCAGCGTTGGCAGAGCCACTTGGGGCGCAAGCCCTCATTGCTGTGCTGCCGGTAGCACTTGGAGCCGACGGCAGGGTTGCCTGGCTGGATCATCGAAGCCGGCAGAGTCGACCTTTCTCCGCTGAGGTGCTGGCGCTGCTGCGGTCGGGGCATGTCTCCGAGGCACTGCTGGTGGACTGGCAGCACGAAGGCATTCATGGCGCTTTCGACCACCGCTTGTTGGACGCCTGGCCCGCACCGGAACTGCCCTTGATCGCCTTTGGAGGTCTGGATGAGCCGGATGCCATCCGCAAGG
>CAISJH010000733.1 GCA_903885585.1 uncultured beta proteobacterium | reverse complement strand
GGTACCGCGACCGGCCATGTTGGTGGCGATGGTGATCACGCCCGGCCGGCCGGCCTGCGCCACGATCTCGGCCTCACGGGCGTGCTGCTTGGCGTTGAGCACCTGGTGCGGCAAGCCTTCCTTGGTGAGCAGGGCCGAGACCAGCTCGGAGTTCTCAATCGAGGTGGTACCCACCAGCACGGGCTGGCCACGCTGGTGGCACTCGCGGATGTCCTCGATCACCGCGTCGTACTTCTCCTTGGTGGTCTTGTAGATGAGGTCAAGCTCATCCTTGCGGACAGTGGGCCGATTGGGCGGAATGACCACCGTCTCCAGGCCGTAAATCTCCTGGAACTCATAGGCCTCGGTATCGGCCGTGCCCGTCATGCCAGAAAGCTTGGTGTAAAGACGGAAGTAGTTCTGGAAGGTGACCGAAGCCAGGGTCTGATTCTCGTTCTGGATGGCCACTCGCTCCTTGGCCTCCACCGCCTGGTGCAGGCCGTCGCTCCAACGCCGGCCCGTCATCAGTCGGCCCGTGAACTCGTCCACGATGATGACCTCGCCGTCCTGGACCACATAGTGCTGGTCGCGGTGGTAGAGGTTGCGCGCACGCAGGGCCGCGTACACGTGGTGCATCAGCGTGATGTTGGCCGGGTCGTACAGGCTCGCGCCTTCGGCCAGCAGGCCAGCGGCCGACAACAGGCGCTCGGCGTTCTCGTGACCGTCCTCGGTCAGGAAGATCTGGTGCTGCTTCTCGTCGACCGTGAAGTCGCCGGGCTCGATCACACCCTCGCCCGTGCGCGGATCAGCTTCGCCGATCTGCCGCTTCAACTGCGGTACCGCGGCGTCGATCCTCAAGTAGAGATCGGTATGGTCTTCAGCCTGGCCGCTGATGATCAGAGGCGTGCGGGCCTCGTCAATCAGGATGGAGTCCACCTCGTCGACGATGGCGTAGTTCTGGCCGCGCGACATCACGCGCTCGGACACCTCGTACACCATGTTGTCGCGCAGGTAGTCAAAGCCGAACTCGTTGTTCGTGCCGTAGGTGACATCAGCGGCGAAGGCGGTCTGCTTTTCCTCCCGGGTCATGCCGGGGACGTTCACGCCCACGGTCAGGCCGAGAAAGCCGTACAGACGGCCCATCCACTCGGCGTCACGTCGTGCCAGGTAGTCGTTGACGGTCACCACGTGCACGCCCTTGCCCGCCAGCGCGTTGAGGTAGACGGGCAAGGTAGCCATCAGCGTCTTGCCTTCGCCCGTGCGCATTTCGGCGATCTTGCCCTGGTGCAAAGCCATGCCACCCATCAGCTGCACGTCGAAATGGCGCATCTTCAAGGTGCGCTTGCCAGCCTCGCGCACCGCGGCAAAGGCCTCGGGCAGCAACTGGTCCAGCGTCTCGCCCTTGCCCAGACGTTCACGCAGTTCGTCGGTCTTGCCGCGGAGTTGCAAATCGTCCAGCTTCTCGAACGCCGGCTCGAGGGCATTGATCTGCTGGACGGCCTTCCGGTAGGTCTTCAGCAGGCGGTCGTTGCGACTGCCGAAAATCTGGGTCAGGAACTTGGGCAACATGCAGCTGGACTCGCTCAGGAGGTTGGGCTCGATCAGGGCAAAACCCCGATGGAAGCCCGGCCCCGAAGGACCGGTGGGAGGGCGGGCGCCGGGTGCCGGCAGCTGCGTTGCAAGGCACAGGTCTCCGTCTGGAGCCGTGACTTCTTGCGCGTTCGCTGGCCTGGGGCGCCTGCTGGAAAAAGCCCGTCACTTTACCACCGCCCCTCCTCGCACAGAGGCCCTGGAGATGGTCCGGGTCTGGGGTGCCAGGGGGCCTGCGTCGGCCGCCAGGAAACGCGCCGGATTCTGAGGCACCCCCTGCAGCAGCACTTCGAAGTGCAGGTGCGGGCCGGTGGATCGACCGGAGTTGCCCACCTCGGCAATCACCTGCCCGCGCCTGACGATGTCACCCGGCTTTACCAAGGAGCGGCGCAAGTGCGCATACAGGGTGGACAGGCTGTTGCCGTGATCGAGTTCCACCGTTTGGCCGTACTCAGGATGCATGGACACCTCCAGCACCACGCCGCCCGCGGCGGCCCTGATGGGCGTGCCCGGTTCGGCCGGGAAGTCGAGACCGGTGTGCAGCGCGGTACGTCCGGTGAAGGGATCGGCGCGAAAGCCGAATCCTGACGTCGCTGCCACAGCCACTGGCGCCATGCTGGGGACCATGAGTCGGCGCAAACGCTCCTCGAAGAAGCGCGACTCGATCAAGGTGAACACGTCGGCGTGGCGCCCCGATTGCTCATCCAGCACACCGACCGCGCGGTGGAGTT
>CAISJH010000732.1 GCA_903885585.1 uncultured beta proteobacterium | reverse complement strand
GCGCTGCCGTCGTGGAACTTCACGCCCGGACGCAGCTTGAAGCGCCACACCGTGGGCGAGGTCATCTGCCACGACAGCGCCAGCCCTGGCTCCAGCTTGAAGGCCTCGTTGCGGTGCACCAGCGAGTCGTAGACCTGGAAGGCGATGCGCGAGTGGTACAGCAGCGCGATCGCGTGCGGGTCCATGGTCTGGGGGTCGAAGGCGCTGGCGATGCGCAGGGTCTTCGCGTGGGTTGGGCCCGGACTGGCGAAAGAGGCCAGCACGAGCACAAGGGCCATGAATCGGATGTGCCACATGGGAAAGCCTTTCTGGGGTGTCTGCTGGAAAAGGTCAACAAGCTGACTGGTCATCAAGGTGACCATTTACACTGCTTTTGGAGATTCGGAAAAAACGCAGCGCGCGAGGAACAGGATCATGCAGACGATACAAGCCTCGGAGTTCAAGGCCAAGTGCCTGGCGCTGATGGACGAAGTCGCCCGCACGGGCGAAGTGTGGGTCGTCACCAAGAACGGTCGGCCCGTGGCTGAACTTCGGCCCTTTGGCGGGCCGAGGGTTGACAGCCCCTTCGGCCTCCACCGCGGCCTGCGCATCGAAGGCGACATCGTCTCCCCGCTCGAGGAGCCCTGGGACGCGCAGGAGGCGCGTTGATGCTGCTGCTCGACACCCATGTCCTGGTGTGGATGGATGCCGACGACCTGGCGCTAGGCCCTCAGGCGCGGCAGGCCATCCGGCAGGCCTGGTCGGTGGGTGAGGTGGCGGTGTCCGCCATCAGTTTCTGGGAGGTGGCGATGCTCGCGCAGCGAGGCCGCCTGCACCTGCCGGTGTCGCCCGGTACTTGGCGGGCCGATCTCCTAGAGGCGGGAGTCCGCGAGATCCCGCTGGATGGCCGCATCACGGTGGCTGCCGCCGGGCTTGAAGACCTGCACCGCGATCCCGCGGATCGGTTCATCGTCGCCACAGCCGTGGCCAGCTCGGCTGTGCTCATGACGGCGGATGCGGGCATCCTTGACTGGGCCGGCGAGCTGAGCCGCATCGACGCGCGGCGGTAACGTCGCTGGAGATGGGCGCCGCCCGCGCCCGGTCGTGGCGTTCACCGCCAGCGCAGCACCGTCCAGCCGCGCTCGGCGGCCAGTGCGGCCAAGCGTGGGTCAGGATCGACGGCCACGGCGCGGCGAGTGGCGGAGAGCAGCGGGGCGTCGTTCATCGAGTCGCTGTAGGCCACGCTGTCCAGCGCGTCCAGCGTGAGGTCTCTTTCTGCCAGCCAGGCCTGCAGGCGCGTCACCTTGCCTTCGCGCATGTTGGGCGTGCCGTCCACACGGCCGGTGAAGCAGCCGTCAGCCCCCACCTCGCACTCGGTGGCGATGAGGTGGCTGATGCCCAGGTGCTGGGCCGTCAGTTCGGTGATGACGCGGTTGGTGGCCGTGGTCAGCACCACGGTGTGGCCGGCTTGCTGGTGGTGACGCAACTGCAAGTGCGCGGCCTCTGGGATGCGCGGCGCGATCTCCTCGGCGAGGAAGCGCTGGCGCAGCGGCTCCCACTGCGCGAGGCTGCGCCCGGCTAAGGTGCCGACGTAGAAGCCGCAGAACTCCGCCACGCTCACGGTGCCGGCCTTGTAGCCGGTCTCCATGGCCGCATTGCGGGGCTCGAAGCTTGCGCGGTCCAGCACGCCCTCGTGCATCAGCCAGTCGCACCACAGCACGTCGCTGTCGCCTGACAGCAGCGTGTGGTCCAGGTCGAAGAGGGCGAGGGTCTGCGTCACCACACCCTCAGCCCGGCTGCCGCAGGTGCCAGGCCTTGGGGCGCGTGAAGGTCTGGATACCGTAGGTGGAGAGGGTCAGGCCAATGCCCGAATCGCCCACGCCGCTCCAGGGCAGGCGGGGGCTGACGCGGTCGCAGCAGTTCCAGTAGACCGTGCCTGCGTTCAATTGCGCGAGCAGCGCGCGGGCGGCAGATTCGTCCTTGGTGTAGACGCCGGCCGTCAGCCCGTAGCGCGTGTCGTTCATCAGCGCCACGGCCTCCTCGTCCGAGGCCACCTTCTGGATGCCGACGATGGGGCCGAAGCTCTCCTCTCGCATCAACTCCATGGTGTGGTTGCAGCCCGTGACGACCGTAGGATCGAAGCCCCAGCCGGGGCCTGGGCCGCGCTGCCCGCCGCACAGCACCTGCGCGCCCTTGGCGACGGCGTCATCCACCTGCGCCTGCAGCACCGCGATCTGCGGCTCGCGCGTGAGGGCGCCGATGTAGGTGCCTGCGTCCATCGGGTCACCGGCCTTCATGGCCTTCACCGTCTGCACGAAGTGCGCCACGAACGCATCGTGCACGGCCTCGTGCACATAGATCCGCTCTACCGAGCAGCAACCCTGGCCCGTGTTGTACATGGCGCCATCGGCCAGGCTCTCGGCCGCGGCCCTCACGTCCACGTCGGCGCGCACGTACATCGGGTCTTTGCCGCCGAGTTCGAGCTGCACCTTGACCAGCCGCGTGGCCAGGGCCGCGGCGATGCGCTGGCCCGTGGCGTGGCTGCCGGTGAAGAACAGGCCGTCGATGCGCTGCTCCAGCAGGGCCGCGCCCACCGCGCCGCCGCCCACCACACATTGCATGATGTTGGCTGGCACGCCGGACTCGTGCAGCAGCCGGGTGATGGCCAGGCCCGTGAGCGCGGCATGTTCGCTGGGCTTGTAGAGCACGGCGTTGCCCGTCAGGAGCGCTGGCACGATGACGTTGCAGCCCACGAACCAGGGGTAGTTCCACGCTGAGATGTTGACCACCGCGCCGAGCGGCGCGTGCGAGATCTGCTCGTGCATGCCGCCGCCGTCAAAGACGTGCTCGTCCCGCACCGCGCCTTCGGCCTGCTCGACGAAGAAGTCCAGGCGCGGCAGCAGCCCGTTGAGCTCGTTGCGCGACAGGCTGATGGGCTTGCCGGTCTCGCGCGTCATGGTGATGGCCAGCGTCTCCAACTGCGCCACCACCGCCGCGCGAAAGCGCGTGATGCAGGCCAGCCGGTCGGCCATGGGCAATGAGGCCCACGCGGGCTGCGCAGCGCGCGCTGCAGCGGCCTTGTCGGCCACCGAGGCTGCGTCGTCGGCCGGGATCTCGTCGATGACCGAGCCGGCGTGGGGGTTGTGGATTTTCAGGGTGGGCATGGTGGGCGTACGGGGCTCAATAAAGGGGCGGGGCTATGGTGCGTTCGTTGCCATCGGACCCGCGCCTTGCAAGACGGGAGGCGGGCGGAACTGTCCAACTCTTCGATAGGTGGTTGGGCGACGGGGCCTCTTGGGTGCTGGCTTTCTCAGCCCGCTGCGTCGCGCACCGCGCGGCACGCCTCCAGAAAGTCCTTCAGCATCTCCGAGTCGTCGAAGTGCTCAGGCTCGCCGGCCTGGTGGAACTCGGGGTGCCATTGCACTGCGGCCACGTAGGAACCCTCGGTACGGCGGATCGCCTCCACGGTGCCGTCCAGAGGGCAGCGTGCCTCCACCACGAAGCCAGGCGCGAGGTCCTTCACGCCCTGGTGGTGGATGCTGTTGGCGCTGGCCTGCGTGATACCGGGGTAGAGCTGCGCCAGCCGGGTGCCGGGCACGATCTCGATGGGGTGGTAGTGCTTCTCGTAGCGCTGCAACGCGCGGTGGTCGAAGGCGCCGGGGCGCTGCGAGACGATGTCCTGCCACAGCGAGCCGCCGTGCAGCACGTTGATGAGCTGGAAGCCGCGGCAGATGCCGAACACCGGCTTGCCCGCGTTCTCGAAGGCGCGGATCAGCTCCATCTCGTAGGCGTCTCGCACCGGGTCGCCCGCCCAGGCGGGGTCTAGCGGCTGTTCGCCATAGGCCGTGGGCGCGATGTCATTGCCGCCCTGCAGCACCAGGCCGTCAAGCGCCCGCGCGTAGTCGTCCAGGTTCAGATCGGTGCGCTCGACGATGCTGTCGCGCGTGACAGCCGGCACCATCACCGCCATCGCATGGCCCGACAGCACCCAGTGCGCCACCGACTGCTCCAGGAAATGCAGCGTCTTGGTGAACACGCGCGGCAACGCGTCGTGGTCCGTGGGGTAGTGGATCCGGGCGGAAACGCCGATCAGCAGGGGTTTGGCGCTCACCGGGGCCTCCTCACATCGCGGCGCGGAACAGCCGCTCGTAGTCGGCCTCGGTGGCCGGGCGCGGGTTGGTGCCGCCGGTGAAGTCGGTGGCAGCGAGCGGTACCAGACGCGGCAGGTGATCGAGGGTCACGCCGCGCTCGGCCAGGCCGCCGGTGATGCCGATGTCGGCCTTGAGCTGGCGCAGCCAGGTGATGAAGCCGGCGCCGCCGCCCCCGCTGCTGTTCACACCCACCACATGCGCCATCTCGTCGAACTTGGCGGGCACCACCTCGCGGTTCCAGTCCAGCACGGTATCGATCATCAGCGCATTGGCCAGGCCGTGGTGCATGTCCACCACCGCACCGAGGGCGTGCGCGCAGGCGTGCACCGAGCCCAGGTCTTTCTGGAAGGCGATCGCGCCCATCATCGAACTCATCATCATGTCGGCTCGCGCCGCCAGATTGCCTGGCTCTTTGACCGCCGTCACCAGCGCCCGCGCCCCCACGCGCAGGCCCTCCAGCGCAATGCCGTCGCACAGCGGGTGGTAGGCGGGCGAGAGGTAGCTCTCGATGTTATGCGTGAGCGCGTCCATGCCCGTGGCCGCCGTCACGTGGGCCGGCAGGGCGAAGGTCAGCTCCGGGTCGGCAAACACGGCCCGCGCCAGGATCTTCGCGCTGAAGACGGTGCGCTTGTGGTGGGTGTCGTTTTCCGACACCACGGCCGAGCGGCCCACTTCCGAACCCGTGCCTGAGGTGGTGGGCAGCGCGATGAAGTAGGGCAGGGCGTTGACGATGGGCCGCACCTGGGGGTGGTCCCACACGTACTCGAGGATGTCGCCTTCGTGCGTGGCCGCCACGCCCACCACCTTGGCCACGTCCAGCGCGGCGCCGCCGCCAAAGCCGATGACGGCATCCGCTCCGTGCGCCTTGAACGCGGCGGCGCCACCCATCACCTGCGCGCAGGTGGGATTGCCGAACACGCCGTCGTAGACCGCGACGTCCAGGCCACCCAGGTGGCTGCGGAACTCGGCCATCACCGGCAGTTGCGCCAGCGCCCGGTCGGTGACGATCAGCGGACGTTTGACGCCCTGCTCCAGCAGGTGCGCAGCCACCAGCTTGCGCGCGCCAGCGCCGAAATGGATGGGGGTGGGGAAGGCGAAGCGGGAGATGTTCATGGGTGCATTTTGCGTGTGGTTTGCGCAGCCATCCGCGCTGGCCCCTGATGCTGGAGGCAATGGCCCTGGCTCACTGCGCCAGACGATGAGCTCGGTCCAGGTACAGCGTGCTGGCCTTTTGCGTCACGTGCCCCGGCTGGCCCTGACCGATCACGCGGCCGTCGATCCTGGTGACGGGCGTGACGCCGCCCAGGGTGCCGGTGACGAAGGCCTCGTCCGCGCTGTAGACCTGGGCCAGCGTGAAGTCGCACTCCCGCGCCACGCCGCCGGCCTCGGCCCACGCCTCGAGCACCGTGGTCTGCGTGATGCCGCGGAAGGAGTAGGCGCCCGTGGAGGTCCACAACGCGTTGCCGCGCACGATGAAGAAGTTGGTCGAGTTGCAACTCGCCACAAAGCCGCGCGGGTCCAGCATCAGGGCCTCGTCGGCGCCGGCGTTGATGGCCTGGATCAGGGCCTGGATCAGGTTGAGCCGGCTGTGCGAGTTCAGCCGCAGGTCGAAGACGTCCGGGCCGCTGGTGCGGAAGGTGGAGGTGAAGAGCGTCAGCCCGCGCGCCTTGGTCTCGGGCTTCGGGGTCTTGAATTCGGCCACGATGACGATGGTGGCACTGCCAATGACGAACCGGGGGTCCTGGTTCGGCGTGCGCTTGACGCCGCGCGTGACCATGAGACGGATATGCGCGCCGTCGTGCATGCCATTGCGCGCCAGCGTCTCGCGCACGGCTTGCGCGAGCTGCTCCCGGGTGAGGCCGATGTCCAGGGCGATGGCGCAGGCGCCCTCGTAGAGCCGGTCCAGATGGGCCTGCAGGCTGATGATCCGGCCCTGCACCAGGCGCAGCCCCTCCCACACGCCGTCACCGAGCACGAAGCCGCTGTCGAAGACCGAGATGCGTGCCTCGTGGCGGGGGAAGAAGTCGCCGTTCACGTAGACAAGGACCGTCTCGTTGCGGGGGTCGGTGAGGTAGCCCTGGGCGCTGTCCTGCTGGGAGTTCATCATGGTCCTAGAAGTCGAATTCGCGGTGTCGGGCCAGGAAGGCCTGTGTCTTGGGTTGGCGCGGCTGCTTGAGCAACTGCTCGGGCGGGCCCTCCTCGTGCACCAGGCCGTCGGCGAGGAATACCACCCGGTTGGCCACGTGATAGGCAAACCCAAGTTCGTGCGTGACGAGCAGCATGGTGCGGCCTTCCTGCGCCAGTTGGCGGATCACGCGCAGCACTTCGCCCACGAGTTCAGGGTCGAGCGCAGAAGTCGGCTCGTCGAAGAGCAGCAGTTCCGGGTCCATCGCCAGGGCGCGCGCGATGGCCACGCGCTGCTTCTGCCCGCCGGACAGCCGGGCCGGGTACTCCGCCGCCTTGTCGAGCAGGCCGACCCGTGCCAGCTCAGTGCGTGCGCGTTCACCCGCCGCGCTGGCGGGTATGCCGCGCACCGTGCGCAGGGCCTCCATCACGTTGGCCTCGGCCGTCATGTGCGGAAAAAGGTTGAACTGCTGGAAAACCATGCCCACGCGCTGGCGCACGCCGGTGAGCTCGGCTTCGTCGTAGACGCGCGGCGCGCCTTCGCCGCCGGTGCCCGTCCCCCCACCCGCACGGCCGACCACCCGGCCGGCCAGCGCCACCGTGCCCGCGCTGGGCCGCTCCATGAAGTTCAGGCAACGCAGCAGCGTGCTCTTGCCCGAGCCGGAGGCGCCCAGGATGGCGATGCGGTCGCCCGGCTGCACGTCGAGGTCGATGCCGCGCAGCACCTCAAGCGCGCCGAACCGCTTGGCCAGGCCGCGCACGCGCAGCAGCGGCTGTTCGGGCAGGGGTTCGTTCATCGGTCGGACCTTCCCAGGCGGCGCTCCAGCGCGTAGGTGGCCTGCACCAGCGGCAACAGGCAGAGAAAGAAGACCACGGCGATCACGCTGTAGGTCTCGATGGGGTTGAAATGTTGCGAGGCCAGCGCCTTGCCCTGGTGCAGCAGGTCGAGGTAGGCCACGGCCGAGGCGAGAGTGGTCATCTTGAAGATCTCGATGCCCCGGTTGGTCAGCGGGGGCAGCATGCGCCGCAGCGCTTGGGGCAGCACGATGCGGCGCAGGGCCTGGGCGCGCGTCATGCCCAGCGCGGTGGCGCCTTCCCACTGGCCGCGCTCGATCGACTGGATGCCCGCACGCACGATCTCGGCGGTGAAGGCGGCCGAGTTCAGGCTGATGCCCAGCGCGGCGGCTGCCATCGGGCTGACCGTCACGGGCGCGAGGATGGGCAGCGCGTAGTAGAACCACAGGATCTGCACCAGCACCGGGGTGTTGCGGAAGAACTCGACAAACGCGGTGGACAGCAGATACGGCCCCCGCGCGGCAGAAGTCCGCGCCAGGCCGAGCAGCAGGCCCAGCGCCAGGGCGCACACCGCGCACAGCGCAAACAGGCGCAGGGTGCCCAGGGCGCCCGCCAGCAGCACATCGGCGTTCTCCCAGACCGGGGCAAAGTTCCAGCGCATGCTCAGCCCCGCCGGGTGCCCTGGCCACCCACGGCGAGCCGCCGCTCCACGTGCTGCACCAGCATGCTGGCCGCGAAGATCACGCCGAAGTACAGCAGCGCGGCCACGGTGAACACTTCCAGCGGCCGGAAGGTCTTCAAGGCGATCTCGTTGGTCTGGTATAGCAGGTCGGCGTACGACACCGTGGCCACCAGGGTGGTCGTCTTCATCAGCTCGATGGCGCGCTCCAGGAAGGCGGGCACCATGCGCTGCACGGCCTGCGGCAGCACGATGCGGCGCAGCACCTGGCGCGGCGTCATGCCCAGCGCCCGGCCGGCCTCCCATTGCCCGCGCTCAATCGACACGATGCCGCCGCGGAAGACTTCGGCAAAGAACGCGGCCGACTGGATCGAGAAGGTCAGCACCGCGGCGGCGTAGGGGGTCATCTCCACCTGCAGCAGGATCGGCAGGGCGAAGAAAAACCAGAAGAGCTGCACCAGGGGTGGCGTGGTGCGGAAGACCTCGATCACCGCCCCCGCGGGCCAGCGCAGCGCTCGCCGCGGCGACAGTCGCATCAGCGCGAGCGCCAGGCCCAAGGGCACGCCGAAGGTCAGCGCTGCGGCGGTCACCTTCAGCGTGTTGAGCAGGCCCAGCGCGAGCAGGTCGGCATGGGCCCACACGGGGCCGAAATCCCAGGCGTACACGGGCAGCCCTTCCCAGCGCTACTTGAGCATCTCCTTCATCACCGGGGGTGAGGCCTTCGGGTCCAGGCCGAAGCCGACCAGAAACTCCTCGTACCACTTCTGGGTCTGGCCCGATTGGTAGTGGCCAGCGATGGCCTTGTCCACCCAGGTGACGAAGGACTTGTCGGCCTCCTTGCGCACCGCAGCGCTCGACGGCTGCGACTGTGCCGGGGTGGGCACGACGATCTTGCCGGTGCCCAGGCGCTGGCGCGCCGCCAGCAGCGGCGGGTGGAACAGGCACACCGCATCCACCCGTCCGGCCTGGAAGGCCGCGATCGCTTCCGGATTGCCGGGAAAGCGCTGAATGGACGCCTTGGGTATGTTCTCGGTCACGAACTTGTCCATGCTGCTGCCCTGCGGCACGGCGATGCGCACCGCGGGCTGGTTCAGGTCGGCCCAGGCCGCCACCTTCAGGTCGTCGCGTGCCAGCACTGCCAGCGAATAGAACAGCAGCGGCGCCTGCGGGAAGTCCACCGCCTGGGCGCGCTCGGGCGTGGCGTCCATCATGTACATGATGTCGATCTTGTTGCCCTGCAGCGCTGCCACTGCCGTGCCCCAGGTGACCTCGACGGGCTCGAACTTCACGCCCAGCGCGGAGGCCATGGCCTTGCCCATGGACACCCCCAGGCCGCTGGACCACTCGTTGGTCTTGAGGTCCTTGGAATACCAAGGCGGTGCCTGGGTGACACCCACGCGCAAGGCGCCACGCTGTTTGATCTGGGCCAGCGTGCCCTCGGTCTGTGCCAGCGCGCTGGCCCAGGGGGAGGATGCGAGTGCGGTGACGCCCAGTGCCTGGACGGCGCGGCGGCGGGTGAAGTTCATGTCAAGCTCTCCGGGTGAGGGTGGTGCGAAGGTTTTCAGGCTGGGCCTGGGGACGGGACTCGAGGAATGACTGCGTGCGTTGGGCGCCGCGCTGCATGTGGTCGTCGACTTCGGCCTGCATGGCACCGAGGTCCTCGCCCAGGGCTGTGGCCACGTAGCTGTCGTGGGCGTCGCGCCGCGGCCCGCGCGAACCGTGCGCGCGGTGGTGCGCCGCCCAATACAGCTGCAGCCTGCCGCGCAGGCCGGCCCAGCTGCGCTGCAGCAGACGGTGCCCGCTGGCCTCGTACACCAGGCCATGGAGCTCCAGTTCGGCGCCGATGCTTGCCAGGTCGTCACGGCGGTCGATGGCGCGCGATAGCGCAGCGTGGCGGCGCTGCAGCTCACGCCGAAAGGCGGCGTCGCGCTGCGGCCAGGCCTGCTCGAAGGCGAAACGCTCGAGCGTGATGCGCATTGAGTGGATCTCGCTCGCGTCCTCGGCGGTGAGCTCGATCACATGGGTGCCGGTGTAGGGCACGGTGACGATCCAGCCCTCCTCAGCCAGCTGCCGCAGTGCCTCGCGCAAGGGCGCGCGGCTGACCTCGAAGCGCGCTGCCAGCGCGGTCTCGACCAGGACACTACCCGGCGCGATTTCACCGCCCAGGATGGCCATGCGCAGGCGGTCGGCAATGTGCGCGCGAAAGGTGGCCTTGGGCACACGTTCGATCAGGGCGAGAGCGGGCATCGGGGGCGGTGCAGGGCCGGATGGGCAGGAAGCGATGAGATGAACGATGGTCGATTGTCGACAATCGTATGGGTCTGGGTATCCGGGCTTGCCCCAGGGTACACAGGCTTGGCTGCGGGGCGCGTGGGCCTGCCCCAGGACGTCGGGTGTGGCCCCGTGGCCATCCAAAGGCTCAGATGATCTCGAAGTAGCGTTTGAGTTCCCAGTCGGTCACCGCATCCTGCCATTGCCGGTGCTCCCACTCGCGCGTGGCGGCGAAGTGGTCGACGAAGGTGTCGCCCAGCCAGTCGCGGGCGATGTCACTGCGCTGGAAGATGCGCGTGGTCTCGATCAGCGAGCGTGGGGCTCGGGGGATGTGGTCCGCCCCTTGGTTGGTGCCGGTGATCGGTGGGGAGGTGAGTTTCAGGCCCTTTTCCACGCCGTGCAGACCGGCCGCGATGACGGCTGCCATGGCCAGGTACGGGTTGACGTCGGCACCGGGGCAGCGGGTCTCCAGCCGCGTGCTCTTGGGGCTGCCCGAAATGACGCGGAAGCTGGCGGTGCGGTTGTCCACGCCCCAGGTGGGCTTGACGGGCGCCCAGAAGCCGTCCACAAGGCGCTTGTAGCTGTTGATGGTGGGCCAGAACAGGGGCGCGAAGTCCATCAGGCAGGCCACCTGGCCGGCCAGATAGCTCTCGAACAGCTTGCTCATCGAGCGCTTGCCCTTGGCGTCGAAGAACAGGTTCTTCTTGCCGTCGGACAGGCTCTGGTGGATATGGCCGGAGCAGCCGGGCAGGGCCTGCGACCACTTGGCCATGAAGCTGGGCATGACGCCGAAGCGCTTGCCGATCTCCTTGGCACCGGTCTTGAAGAGGATGGCGCGGTCGGCTTGCTCGAGCGCGTCTGAAAACGCGATGGCGGCCTCGTACACGCCCGGCCCGGTCTCTGTGTGCAGGCCCTCGATGGGCACGCCAAAGGCGGCCATGTCGTCCATCAGCGCATTGAAGAAGCCTTGGTTGTCGGCCATGCGCAGCAGCGAGTAGCCGAACATGCCCGGCGTGAGGTTGGTAGGCCCCACGCCTTGCTTGGCCGCCCAACTCTGCGGCGTCTCGGCGAAGTTGAACCACTCGAACTCCATGCCGGCCATGGGCATCACGCCCAGGGCTTCGGCCCGCTTGAGCACGCGCTTGAGGGTCTGCCGCGGGCACACGGCAAAGGGCCCGCCCTCGGCGTTGACGAATTCGCCCAGGAAGAAGGGCACCCCGCCGTCCCAGGGCACGCGCCGCGCCGTGCCCAGATCCAGCCGCGCCAGCGCATCGGGGAAGCCGTGGTGCCAGCCGGTGACCTGGGTGTTGTCGTAGCAGACGTCGTGCGAATCCCAGCCGAACACCACGTCGCAGAAACCGAAGCCACCGCCCGGCGCGGGTTGGGCGGCGCCCATGAACTTGTCGATGTGCAGGTACTTGCCGCGCAGGATGCCGTCGATGTCGCTGACGGCGACCTTGACCTTCTGCGCGCCCGACTTGCGCACTTCGGCCAGGGCGGGGTGTTCCTTGGGATTGCGGGTGGCCATCAGGGGCTCCTTGAGGTGGTGGCTTGACGGTGCAGCGTCATGTGGGTGACGGCGTGTGCTGTCGGAGTGGGTGAGGGCGCCTGTTGTGGGGTGGGCCAGTATCTGCAGCAGAAACGGGGCATGTCAGACCGCTGGCGTGCCGTCCGGGATGCCCATCTCGGCCAGCGTCTCGCGCACGGCGTTCACGGCCTGGCGCATCTCGTTGGGCCCGATGGCGCCGATGCAGCCGACCCGGAAAGTCTCCACCTGCGTGAGTTTGCCCGGGTAGAGAAGGAACCCTCGGGCCTTGGCCGCTTCGTAGAAACGCTTGAAGTCGTAGGCGGGGTGCGCCGGGGCGTGGAAGGTGACGATGATGGGTGCCTGGACGGCAGGGTCCAGGAAGGGCTTGAAGCCGAGTGCCGCCATGCCCTCGGTCAGGGCTTGGTAGTTCCTTGTATAGCGCGCCAGGCGTGCCGGCTGGCCACCTTCTTCGACGAACTGCGTGATGGCCTCGGACAGCGCCACCACCACGTGCGTGGGTGGCGTGAACCGCCATTGCCCCGTCTTGCCCATGTAGACATGCTGGTCGTGCAGGTCCATGGCCAGGCTCTGGCTGTTGCCGGCGCAGGCGTCCAGGATGGCCTTGCGGAGGAAGACGAAGCCCATGCCGGGCACGCCCTCCAGGCACTTGCCGCTGGCGGCAATCAGCGCGTCGAAGGGCGTGGAGCGAGCGTCGATGGGCAGGGCGGCAAAGCTGCTCATGGCGTCGACGATCAGGCCCTTGCCGTAGCGCTCGCACAGGGCCGCTACCTTGGACAGCGGGTTTTCCACGCCCGTGCCGGTTTCGCAGTGGATGAGGATGACGTGGCTGATGCTGGGGTCGGCCTGCAACTGGGCCTCAACGGCGGCCGGATCGACGGGCCGGTCTTCGGGCACAGGCATCAGCGTGGCCTTGCGCCCCATCATCTGAGACAGCTTGGCCGCGCGCTTGCAGTAGGCGCCGTTGTCGGGCACCAGCACATGGCCGTCGCGCGGCACCACGGTGGCCACCGCGGCCTCCACGCTGAAGGTCCCGCTGCCTTGCAGGGGCACGACCACGTGGGTGTCCTGGCCGTGCACGATGTCCAGCAGACGGCTTCGCACGCTGGCGGTGACGGCATTGAAGTCAGCGTCCCAGGAGCCCCAGTCCTTGAGCATGGCGAGCTTGGTGCGCAGCGTGGTGGTCAGGGGCCCTGGGGTCAGGAGGATGCGGTCGCGGTCCATGAGAGCTTCTCTTGTCGAATGAGGTCAGCCTGGTTAACCCCAGGCATGCATTGGTTGACGATGGCAGCTGGCCACCTACCGCGAGGCGGGAGGTGGTGCGTTGCGGCGCGCCTGAGGGTCGCCGAGGAGCGCAGGGGTTGGGGCCCGCGCGCGCAGTGCGCTGCCTCTCGCCTCGCAGCGGTAACGGACGAAGCTTTCCTCACGTCCCCCGCTTCCAAGCCTGCGTCCTCTTCTCCACCAGCCGCGACAGCAGCCAGAACAGCGTGGTGGCCACCGCTGAAGCCGCGACGATCATCACCGCGCAAGCCGCGGCCGCACCGGTCTCGCCGGCTTCGTCCAGATTCAGGATGGCGATCGAGGCCACCTTGGTCTCGGGCGAGTACAGGAAGACCACCGCCGACACGGTGGTCATCGCGTTGACGAAGAAGTAGCGCGCAATGTCCACGAGGGCCGGCGTGCAGATGGGCAGCGTCACCCGACGCAACGTGGTCCAGAACGGCACTTTCAGCGACGCCGAGACTGACTCGAACTCCGCGTCCATCGCCTTCAGCGCCGTCACGGCCGTCAAATGCCCCGTGGTGTAGAAGTGAACGATGGTGCACAGCGTTAGCAGTGTCATCGTGTGGTACAGGCTGTTCAGCGGGTTGGCGGGTTCGTTGAAGAAGAAGATGTAGCCCAGGCCCAGCACCAGCCCCGGCACCGCCATGGGCAACATCGCCAACAACCGCACGCCCGCGCGCAGCGGCGCCGGGCCAGGGGTCTTCTCCAGCAGGTAAGCGCCAAAGAACACCAGCGCCGTGCCGAACAGCGCCGTGCCCGCGGCCATCGTCAGGCTGTTGGCAAAGCCTTCGCCGAACTCGGCGTCGAAAAGGCCCATCTTGTAGTGCTGCAGGCTGGGCGCGAGGTTGTAGGGCCAGAAGCTGGCGAAGGACGCGAACACCGTCATGCCCAGCACCGCCAGCATCAGCAGTGCCACCAGTGCGCAATAGCCCGTCATCAGGGCGTCGAACACGGGCGCGCGCTTGGGCCGCAATGGCACGGCGCGGGCACTCAGCATGGCCATCTGCTTGCGCTGCACCAGGTGGTCTACCGCAAAGGTCAGCACGGCTGGGGCCAGCAGCAGCAGCGCCACCACCGCGCCGCGCTGGAAGTCCTGTTGGCCGATCACGAGCTTGAAGACGTCGGTGGCCAGCACGTTGAAGTTGCCGCCAATCACCTTGGGCACGCCGAAGTCGGTCATCACCAGCGTAAAGACGACGAGCGAGGCGCTGATCAGCCCGTACTTGGCGCCGGGCAGGGTGATGGTCATGAACTTGCGCAGGGCCGAGGTACCCATGGCGTCAGCCGCTTCGTACAGCCGCGCATCCGCGGCGGTCAGCGCCGTCACCAGGATCATCAAGGCATGGGGAAAGACCGCAAAGATCTCGGCCAGCACGATGCCCGGTGCGCCGTAGATCTCGTGAAACCCGAGGGCCACCAGCCCATGCTTCAACACCCCCTGGTTGCCGAACCAGTAGATCAGCGAGATGGCCGGC
>CAISJH010000731.1 GCA_903885585.1 uncultured beta proteobacterium | reverse complement strand
TGCGGCGCGCGGTGTTCGTCACCAACGAGGCGGGCGTGGGGGTGGCCAGGCTGTACGACCTACCGACCTTGAAGCCTTTACCGCTGGCGCTCCCCCGCGGCACCAATGTCTCGTCAGTACGCCTGTCCGACGACGGGCGGCGCCTGGTCTATACCGACGTGTCGCCGTCCGCGCCCTCCGAGATCCGTGTGCTGGACCTGGCCGCCTCCTCTACACCTCAACCCGCGGCTGGCGCGCTGTGGGTGGCGGCCGACACCGCCGGCATCGACACCCGCGCCTTCACGCCCGTCGAGCCGATCGCCTGGAAGAGCTTTGACAGCCGCACCATCACCGGCTTGATCCAGCGCCCGCCCGCGAAGTTCACCGGCAAGCGCCCGGTGCTGATCGAGATCCACGGCGGGCCCGAGGCCCAGGCGCGCGTGGGCTTCAACGGCCGCTACAACTACATCGTCAACGAGCTCGGCATCGCCTTCATCGAGCCCAACGTGCGCGGCTCCACGGGTTTTGGCAAGACCTTCCACCAGCTGGACAACGGCCGCTTGCGTGAAGACTCGGTCAAGGACATCGGCGCGCTGCTCGACTGGATCGCCCAGCAGCCTGATCTGGACGCCTCGCGTGTGGTGGTCCAGGGCGGCAGCTATGGCGGCTACATGGCCAACGCGGTGGCGGTGCACTACTCCGACCGCATCCGCGGGGCCATGCCGGCCGTGGGCATCTCCAACTTCGTCACCTTCCTGGAGCGCACCGAGAGCTACCGGCGCGACCTGCGCCGCGTGGAGTACGGCGACGAGCGCGACCCCGCCATGCGCCAGTGGATGCAGGAGATCGCCCCGCTGAACAACGCCCACCGCATCAAGGTGCCGCTGTTCGTCATCCACGGCCGCAACGACCCGCGTGTGCCGGTGCAGGAGGCCGAGCAGATCGCCCGCACCGTGGCGGCCAACGGCGTGCCGGTGTGGACCATGATCGCCGAGAACGAGGGCCACGGCTTTGCCAAGAAGGAGAACGCCGACCACCTGTTCTACGCGCGCATCTTGTTTCTGGAGAAGGTGCTGCTGGGGCGGTAGCGCCGGGACGGGCAAGAGCGGGCATGTCCGGACCGACCCTGCCTCCCTCCTCGCCGGGGCCTGGCCCCGACAGAGGCGCTGAGCCCGAAAAGCGGACACCCTCGTTCAGCTTCGACGCCTTCTCCCCCAAGGAGGTGGCCGAGCGTATCGAGGTGCTGGGCGTGGCCAAGGCGCGTCTGCCGTTCGCGTCGATGCTGCTGCTGGCCGTGTTGGCGGGCGCTTACATCGGATTTGGATCTCTGTTCTTCTTGTTGGTGACCTCGGACCCGTCTTGGTCTTTCGCTGCAGTGCGGGTGTTGGGTGGGTTGGCCTTTTCGCTCGGGCTACTGACGGTGGTGGTGGCCGGTGCCGAGCTCTTCACCGGCAATCACCTGCTGGCCATGGCCTGGGCCGACGGGCGGCTGTCAGCCAACGAGGTGCTGCGCAACTGGGGGCTGGTCTGCCTGGGCAATGCCCTGGGTGCTGGGTTGCTGGCCTGGGCCGTGGCGGGCGCGGACTTGGGATCGCTCAACGGCGGCCGTCTCGCACAGCAGGCGATGAAGGTGGCACAGGCCAAGGCCGACCTGCCCGCCGACGTGGCCTTTCTGCGCGGGGTGCTGTGCAACGTGCTGGTGTGCCTGGCGGTGTGGATGGCGGCAGCCGGCCGCAGCGTGGTGGACAAGGCCGTGGCCGTGGTACCCCCTGTGACCGCCTTTGTGGCGCTGGGCTTCGAGCACTCGGTGGCCAACTTTTTCTTCTTCCCCCTGGCCCTACTGCTGGAGCCCACGGCCGCAGCGGCGGGCCTGCCCGCGCCGGGCGCGGGTGCGATCCTGGGCAACCTGTTGCCGGTCATCGCCGGCAACCTGGTGGGTGGCAGCGTGCTGGTGGCGGGCGTGTATTGGGTGGTGTACCGGCGGGGTGTGCGGCCCAGCCCTTGATCTTGTGCACTCGCCCTTCCCCGCCTTGACCTAGCCTGCCCAGTTGTTGGTGAGCGGGCGCCTGTCTTTGGGGCCTGTCGCATCGCAAAGGGGGCTGGCATGTTGAACACCGAAGTGCGGACGGAGACGGGGTGCCTGAGGCGCTGGGCAGGTGCGGCTGTGGTCTGGACGCTCTCAGTCAGCTTGTGGGGTTGCGGCGACGTTCAGATCGGGTGGGCGGTTGACAAGCCCCAGGTGACGTTTTCCGGTGTGGGCGCGTTGGCAGGGGACAGCGTCAGCGAGGCCCTGGCGGTGTCAGGCGATGGACGCGTGGTCGTGGGCGCCAGCGGCGGTGCGGACACCCGCCGGCAGGCCTTTCGCTGGACCCATGCCGAGGGCCTCAGGGCCTTGGGGGTCTTGGCCGGCGGCGCAACCAGCAGCGCGCGCGCTGCCTCCTACGACGGTTCGGTCATCGTGGGCCAGGCCGGCGCTCCGTGGTCCAGCGCCGTGGCCTTTCAATGGACGCCTGCGGCGGGGATGCAACAGCTCCCCGC
>CAISJH010000730.1 GCA_903885585.1 uncultured beta proteobacterium | reverse complement strand
TGTGGGACGAGGAAGGCGTGGATCACGCCAATGTGGCCACCGACCCGCAGGCCTTCACCGCGATCTACTTCGTCACGCACGACGCGCAGGGCCACCACTTCCACTTCTTCCGCAAAGGCAGCGCAGCCAGCCGCATGACGCCCGCGCAGCTGCCGCGTGAGCGCATTGGCCAGGCGCGGGTGCTGCACCTGTCGGGCATTTCGCTGGCGATTTCCGATGCGGCCTGCGAGACGGGTTTTGCGGCCATGGAACTCGCCCGTGCGGCGGGCGTGGCGGTGAGCTTCGACACCAACCTGCGGCTGAAGCTGTGGCCGCTGGCGCGTGCCCGGGAGGTGATGACCGAGGCCCTTCGCCGCTGCGACATCGCGCTGCCCAGCCTGGACGATGTGCGCGCGCTGACGGGCCTGGACGACCCCGATGCGCTGGTAGACCACTGTCTGGCGCTCGGCGCCCGCGTCGTGGCCTTGAAGCTGGGCGAGGCGGGCGCGCTGGTGGCCACGGCGCAGGAGCGCCACCGCATCGCGCCCTACCCCTGCCTGCCGGTGGACGCCACGGGCGCAGGTGATACCTTCGGGGGCGCTTTCGTGGCGCGCTGGGTGGCAGGCGACACGCTGCTGCAGGCCGGCCGCTACGCCGCCACAGCCGCCGCCCTGTCCACGCAAGGCTATGGCGCGGTGGAGCCCATCCCGCGACGTTCGCAGGTTGAGCAGGCGCTCACATTCACAGGAGCCGACACATGAGTTTCACGGGTCAACGGGTGCTGGTGGTGGGCGGCACCAGCGGCATCGGCGCGGGCATCGCGGCGGCCTTTGCTGGGCAAGGGGCCCAGGTGGTGGCCACGGGCGCCACGGCGGCCGAATGTGACACGGCGCGCGCGGTCGAGACAGCGCAAGACCGCTCATCCGGCGGCGCCATCGTGCACCAGGTGCTGGACGTGCGCGATGGCGCGGCGGTGCAGGCGCTGGTGGAGTCCCTGGGCGCGCTGAACGCCGTGGTGTGCTGCGCCGGCGTGATCCGCCGCGGCGCCGAACTGGACCCGGCCGTGTTTGCCGAGGTGGTGGACATCAACCTCAATGGCGCCATGCGCGTGGCCGCTGCGGCCCGCCCTGCGCTGCGCGCAAGCAAGGGCTGCATCGTCAACACCGCGTCCATGCTCAGCTTCTTCGGCGGCGGGCTGGTGCCGGGCTATAGCGCCAGCAAGGGCGGCGTGGCCCAGCTCACCAAGAGTCTGGCGATTGCCTACGCCGCCGACGGCATCCGCGTGAACGCGGTGGCGCCAGGTTGGATTGCCACGCAGCTGACGCAGGCGTTGCAAGATGATGCAGCCCGTACGGCCCAGATCCTGGGCCGTACGCCACTGGGCCGCTGGGGCACGCCCGCCGATGTGGCCGGGCCGGTGCTCTTCCTGTGCAGCCCGGCGGCGGCTTTCGTCACGGGCGTGGTGCTGCCGGTGGATGGCGGCTATCTGGTAGCCTGAAATTGCGCTTGTAGCCGGTGCTGTGGACGCAGCAACTGCACAGCGCTTAGGAAGACTGCACCCCAACCTGAACCCCAACCCATTCCTCACTCGGAACCTCCCATGACCCAAGCCGTCCCCGCCGACTCCGACAAGTGGCTGCCCTATCGCCACCCCATGCCCAAGGAGTCGCCGCCCGAGCTGGTGGTGCCCGATGTCATCCCCACCGACGAGCGCGTGTGGGTGCCGGTGGACGACAACGTGTGGTTCCGCCCGCTGTGCCTGTCGGCCTCGCGCGGCTACTGGATG
>CAISJH010000729.1 GCA_903885585.1 uncultured beta proteobacterium | reverse complement strand
CGTTGGCGTGAAGAAGCCGCCAATCCCTGCGCCTGCAGCACGGATTCTTTCGGCCAGATTGCCTTGCGGAACCAACTCAAGCTCTATGGCCCCGGACCGGTACAGCGCGTCAAAGTGATGGCTGTCGGCCTGGCGTGGAAAGGAGCAGATGATCTTGCGAACGCGTCCGAGCGCGATCAGCCGGGCAAGCCCCGTCTCGCCGTTGCCGGCATTGTTGTTGACGACCACCAGGCCACGAGCGCCGGTTTCGATGAGCGCGTCGATGAGTTCGTTGGGCTGCCCAGCAGTGCCGAAGCCTCCGATCATCACCGTTGCACCGTCACGGACATCAGCCAGCGCGTCCGCCGCACTGGGCAAGATCTTGTTGATCATGGGGCTACATCCGGCGATCCGCCCAGGCGGCCATCCGCAGGTTGTACTGGAATCGCGCGCAGCACAGTGAAGACCCCTGAGCCCCTTGCGACGAGTTCTCCCGTCTCGTCTCTGCACTCTCCCTCACAGAACACGATCGAGCGCCCCGCCTTGACCACCCGCCCTTCACCGACCAGTCGCCCCCGCGCGGGGCTGAGGAAGGCGAAGTTCGTGTCGATGGTGGCAAACGACTCCGCAGCGGGCACCGACGCCTGTGCGGCGCGCCCCATGGCAATGTCCAGCAGGGTCATCATCAACCCACCGTGGGCGAAGCCCCGGGAGTTGGTGAGCTCGGGGCGTAGAGTGACCGCCAGCCGGGCGCTGGTCGACGTCACCTCCTCGATGACCAGGTTGCAGTGCTGCATGAAGGGGATGTGAGTCGTCACCGCGCCGCCGCCTCCGACAGCCCACGGCGCAGAGGCTGCATGCTGCTGCCCGGTCGCTCGGACCCACCCTTGCAATGCCTGTCATGCGCATCGTGCGCTGCTATCGAGGCAGCTGCGGGCATCAGCCGTTGTCCTTGAGCTCGACGAGCGCCCCACCGGTGCACTTTGGGTCGACAAAGACGATCCGCCGTCCGCTGGCGCCCAGGATCGGCTTCCCGTTGCCGAGCAGCCTGAGCTTGGCCGTATGCACCCGGGCCATCACGGCGTCGAAGTCGGGCACGGCGTAACACACGTGATGCAACCCACCCTGCGGCACGCGTTGCAGAAAGTGGTTGACGGTGTGCTCCTCCAGGAGGTCGCCCAAGGGCGACTCCGGCGTCGTCGGCATCAGCAGCTCAACGCGCGTGTTGGCGAAATCTACGAACGTCACGGCAATTCCCTGCCCCTGAAGCTCCCGCGGCTGTCCCACCTCAAAGCCGAGGACGTCACGATAGAACGCGGCAGCCCTCTCGATGTCAGGCACCACGATCCCGAGATGATCGACCTTGCAGGACTGAATCAAATCATTCAGCTGCATGTCAACCCATCCCGATGGCTTCGATTTGCACCTCGGCTTCGACAACCGGTCCCGGACCGTGCACAGCCACGCATTCGAGGGCGGGCAGGTCAGCGTCGGCGATGAACGAGCGCCTCACGGCCTCGAAGGTCTGGAGGTCGCGCGGATCGCGCAGATACAGCGTGAGCTTGAGCAACTGCGAGAGGTCACTGCCAGCGCTGCCGGCAACGTCACGCAGGCGTTCGAACGAGGCCCACGTCTGGGCCGCGAACCCGCGACGCGCCTCGACCCGCTCGAGCCGCTCAACGACAGTGCGGGCATGGCCCGACAGGTCACCAGCGCTGCGCACGAGGCGCCCGTCCGCGGCCTGCCCCACCACTCCAGAGTAGAAGACGAAGGCATCGATCCCGACGGCAGCCGGCGCAGCGAAGGGGGACGGCACGGGCCACGCCACGACCCGGCGACTGCTGGCACCCCCGCGAGCGGCTGTCAACTCGATCTCGATGCGGCAGCCACGGTGCCCGACTTCATCGAACCCGCTGACCGCCAGCGCGGGACCGTCGCCCGGGAACATGTGCCTGTGCACACGATGGAAGACTGAAAAGTCGCGCAGATCGGCCAGGTAGACCGTGGACAGCACCACATCCTCGAGCCCGAGGCTATTGGCGGCCAAGAGCTTTCGCAATTCCTCGTAGACGAACCAGGTCTGTGCCGCGATCGGGCCGTCGCGGCTGTCGGGGTGACTGCGACCGGTGGCCAGCAACCGTCCTTCTGGCGGCACGTCATCGAACGACTGCACGAGGGGCTTTCCGGGCTCTGCCGTCTTGATCGGTATGTGCCCAGCCGTGAACACGAGGTCGCCGGATGAGACAGCCTGCGAATAGTGAGACGCAGAGGGCAGCCGAGGGTCGTAGACAGCCGACATCACGGCGCGCTCAGGCCTCGCCGGATGGTCGCCTGGAACCACGGCGATGGCATCCAGGCCAATCCAGTCTTTCTCGCCGCCGGCCACCGCTGAGACACCGAGGCCGCTGCTGGGCGAGGGTTGTGGCTGGAACACCGCACGGGTCTTCTCGTAGCAAGGGAAGAAGCGCTTGTCACGTTGCCAAACGTGCTGCCTCAGGATCTGGTTGTCGCGTGTTCCGGCTGCCGCAAGCACGGCGTCGAGCGCGCAGTGAGCAGCCCAAGAGTCGGCCGTGACCTCACCCTCAACCGCGTCAGCCAGAACAAATCCCTGGCGCCGCGCCTGACCCGTCTGCGGCAGGTCTTCGAAGCTATGGGGACGCGAGGCCAGGGTTCCGGGGCGGACGCCGGAGATGAAGGCCAGGCCAGCGTGCTTCACCGCCACTGGGTACGGCTGCATGATCGGTCTGAGCTCTGGCGAATGGACTGCGACTTTCACGATGTTTTCCTCGAGAGTGGCATGAAGAGACTTTGCATTGACAGTTCGGTCCTGGGGTCAAAAAGCAGCCCAGAGGTCTTTCTGTGACCTAAGGTCGGAAGCTGGTGCGTCGAGCACAACAGAGCCGGAGCGAAAGACCACGGCGCGCTCAACGACCCTCAAGGCGGCCATCACGTTCTGCTCCACCAGCACGACGGTGGTGCCAAGCCTCGAGTTGATCGCCTTGAGAGTGGCCAAGACACGGTCTGCTGCAACAGGGGCCAGACCCGCTGTAGGCTCGTCGAGCAACATCACCTTGGGGCGCATCATGAGCGCCATGCCGACCGCAAGCAACTGCTGCTCGCCGCCGCTCATCGATCCGGCGCGCTGCGAACCGCGGTCCTTGAGCAGGGGCAGCAGCTCGTAGACCTGCTCGTAGCTGTCGTTGCCTCGCCTCAAGCCTGCCGCCTCCAGGCACTCGCTGACCGTCAGGCTGGGAAACACGTTGCGCGACTGCGGCACGATCCCTATGCCACGCATCACATTGTCTGGGGTGCGACCGGGCGCCACCGGCAGGCCGTCAAACTCAACGGTGCCCTCTAT
>CAISJH010000728.1 GCA_903885585.1 uncultured beta proteobacterium | reverse complement strand
AGGAAGAGGTCATGGCTGGGGACTCTTGAGCCCGCATTGTCTGCCCCGCGCGCCCGGGGCGCTTGCCGGGCCTGGATTGCGCTCACTGCCGCACCACCCGTCCGCTTTGCGCTCTTGAGGCGGCTTCAGCCCCCGCCGCGCTGCAGGTGCAGGTCGAATCGCTTCATGAAGGCGGCACGCTCTTCAACGCTCACATCGGAGAACCGAAAGCTCACCGTCATGCGGGGCAGGCGGATCAGCGCGATGACGCGCGGCGCCAGCACTTGCCAGTCCAGAGCCAGCACGCCTTGACCAATGGACACCTGCAGGCTGCCCGTGTTCGGCTGCGTCCACGCATGGCCATGCACGGCCTCGGGCATCCAGCGCAGCCACTCGTCCTGGGTGCACCCGTACTCGCGGGAGAAGGCCTCGCTGACCAGCTGGGAAGGCGAAGCAGACGTCATGAGCTCACGGGTAGCGCCTGCGCGCCATCAACCTCCGGCCACGGGCGGCCAGATGGCCAGCACATCGCCAGGTTGCAGCGGTAGCGTGGCGCGGTCGGCCGGGGCGATGTAGCGGCCGTTGTTCAATACCAGGTGCACCAGTTTCTGCGGCAACTGGAAGGGCTCGGTCACCTGCTCGATGGTGGCACCATCGGGCACTTCCAGCGTCATGGCATTGCCGCGACGCTTGTCAGCGGGCAGGTAGTCGGTGAGGCTGGCGTAGAGCTTGAAGGTGATCTGCATGGGGGCAGTGTCTTACACGCTGGCGTGCACGTCCTGGGCCTGCGCACGGGCCAGGTAGGCCTCCATCAGCAGCGTCGGGTCGGCCAGCAGCTTGTCTTTCCACTCGCCCAGGGGCACGGCGCCTTCCACCAGGCCGCGCATCACGCCCACGTGCTGCGTCCAGCCGATGGCGTTGCAGCCCACCAGCTTGCCTTCGGCGAACTGCAGGCTCAGGTGGCGTCCGCCCGTGCGCTGGTCGGGCTCGGTCAACTCCACGTGCTCGCCGCCGGCCACGCCTTCCCAGTTGCCGAAGCTGGCCGAGATGAGGCCCAGGGTGTCCAGCACGTTGATCTGTGTCACGCCCTTGAGCTCGGTTTGCTGCCCCACCATGTTGAGTGCGGCCACGCGGGCCTGCTCGGCGGCGTTGGGCTGGATGGCGCTGACGATGGTCTTGCCGCTGACCTTGTCGAAGGCCTCGGCGCAGTCACCGGCGGCGTAGACGCCGGGCACGCTGGTCTGCAGATGCTCGTCGGTCAACACCCCCAGCAGGCACTTGACTGCGCTGCCCTGCAGGAAGCCGATGTTGGGCTTGACACCCGTGGCGCTGATCACCAGATCGGCCTCCAGCGTCTGGCCGTTGGACAGGCGGGCACGCAAGGCGCCACCCGCGGGCCGCTCAATGGCTTCCACCCGGGCGCCGGTGTGCACCGCCACGCCCTTCTTCTCGCACCAGTCCTTGATCATGCCGCCGGCGGTGGGGCCCATCATGCGCGGCACCATGCGGTCGCCCATCTCCACCACGCTGAGCTTGACGCCGCGCGCGGCCAGCGCTTCCATGATGATGCAGCCGATGAAGCCCGCGCCCATCTGCAGCACGCGCGCACCCGGTGTGGCCTGGGCCATGATGGCGCGGGCGTCCGCCAGCGTCCAGCAGGCGCGGACACCCGGCCCGTCGATGCCGGGAATGGGAGGCGTGGCGGGTGACGAGCCGGTGGTGATCAGCAGCCGGTCGTAAGCCAGGGTTTCACCGCTGTCGAGCTTGACCGTGCGCGCGTCGGTATCCAGCGCTTCGGCACGGCCGCGCTTGAGCGTGATGCGCTGGGCCTCGAAGTGGCCGGCGCCGTGACGCAGATGCGTGCCGCTCTCGCCGATGTTGCCGATCAGCAGATAGGGGATGGCCATGCGCGAGTAGGGCGCCTCGGGCTCGTCGCCCACCAGCGTGATCTCGTCGTGCGGCGCGTGCTTGCGAATGGTTTCGGCGGCGATGACGCCAGCCGGGCCGGCGCCAAGGATCAGGTGTTTCATGGTCGATTCCCTACAGGTGCGTCGATCTCTGTGCGTTGATCTGTATCTCTGAAAATCGCCCCTGAAAACGCGGAAGGCGGTGCTGCCACCGCCTTCCACCGTCCTTGCGGGCGGTCTGCGTTTCAGGCGCGGGTCAAAGACCCAGGCGCTGGCGCGTCTCGGCCTTCAACTGGCCGTCGGCATCCCAACCGCGGATGTCGTAGTAGTGCGGCAGCATCTGCGGCACCTGCGACACCAGGCCCTTGGCCGGGCCGGTCTTCACCGGCTCGGTGGTCAGGCGCACGGGCAGCACGTCGTCCTTGCTGGTGAAGCCGGCGCGGTTGTTGAAGTCGCGCTCCATGTTCCAGATGCGCTCGCCGATGTCGTTCATGGCTTCCATCGTGAACTCGGAGCCGCAGGCGGCGGCCACCTGGGGCTGCACGTCGGCCAGCGTCCAGGCGAAGCTCGTGAAGATGCAGATGCCGGCGGCGTCAAACGCGGCGGTCGCATCCTGGAAGGCCTTGACGAGCTCGGGCTTGCCCTCCGAGACCAGCGGGTCGGTCTTGACCGGGATGCCCAGGATCTCGGAAGCCACGGTGTAGCTGCGCAGGTGGCAGGCGCCGCGGTTGCTGGTGGCGTAGGTCAGGCCCATGCCCTGGATGCCGCGGCCGTCGTAGGCTGGGAACTCCTGGCCCTTGACGCTCATGCTCAGCCCGGGGTGGCCGTACTTGGCGGTCAGGCGCTTGCTGCCCAGGCCGATCTCCTTGCCGAAGCCCTCGCCGTTGGCGGTGATCTCGGCAAAGTGCGCCAGCGCGCGGGCCGAGCCGAACGGGGCCTCGATGCCGAGTTGCTCCTTGGTGAGCACGCCCATCTCATAGAGCTCCATCACGGCGCCCACGGTGGCACCGAAGCTGATGGGGTCCATGCCCTGCTCGTTGCACAGCAGGTTGGCGTACTGCAGGGCTTCCAGGTCGTTCACGCCGTTGGCCGCGCCCAGCGCCCAGGCGGCTTCGTACTCCAGGCCGCCGGAGGCGCCCCAGTACTCGGGCTTGTTCTGCACCGTGAAGTGGCCCTGGTCCATCTTGCTGATGCGCCCGCAGGCGATGGTGCAGCCGAAGCAGGCCTGGTTGGTGACCAGGTGCTTCTTGCCGTCGGTGGCGCGCGGGGTGGCCATCGCCTCGGCGGAGATGTCCTTGGCGCCTTCGAACTGGCTGTCCTTGTGGTTGCGGGTGGGCAGAGCGCCCACCTCGTTGATCACGTTCATCAGCACCTGGGTGCCGTAGGTGGGCAGGCCCTGGCCGGTGACGGCGTTATCGGCCAGGATCTTCTTCTTCTCGAAGGTGACCTTCATGAACTCCTTGGCGTCAGCGAAGTTGCCCACGCCCTTGGTGCCACGCACGGCAATCGCCTTCAGGTTCTTGGAGCCTGCCACCGCACCCACGCCCGAGCGCCCGGCGGCGCGGTGCAGGTCGTTGACGATGGCCGCGAACAGCACTTGGTTCTCGCCGGCCTTGCCGATGCTGGAGATGCGCAGCAGCGGGTCCTGGTGGGCCTTCTTCAGCGCTTCCTCGGTCTTCCAGACGCTCTGGCCCCACAGGTGGCTGGCGTCACGCAGTTCGGCGTGGTCGTCGCTCACGTAGAGGTAGACCGGCTTGGCTGACTTGCCCTCGAAGATGATCATGTCCCAGCCGGCCATCTTCAGCTCGGCACCCCAGTAGCCGCCCGAATTGGAGCAGGCCACGGCGCCCGTGAGCGGACCCTTGGTAACGACGGTGTAGCGCCCGCCCGTGGAGGCCATGGTGCCGGTGAGCGGACCCGTGGCCCAGATCAGCTTGTTCTCGACGGCCAGCGGGTCGACCTTGGCGTCGACTTCTTCGACCAGATACTTGGTGGCCAGACCGCGCGAGCCCAGGTAGGCGCGCGCCCAGTCCATCTTCAGCGGCTCGGAGGTGACGGTGCCGGCCGTGAGGTTCACGCGGAGGATTTTTCCTGCCCAAGACATGTTGTTGGCTCCTTGTGAGGTTCAGGCAGCGGCCTGGTTGCCCAGCTTGTCAGCCCAGGCTTGCATCTTGGAAAGACCCGTCCAGTTGGCGTCCACATAGGTGATGGCGCCGGTGGGGCAGGCGGTCGCGCAGGCGGGGTCGCCGCCGCACAGGTCGCACTTCTGCACCTTGCCGGTTTCCTGCACGTAGTTCACGGTGCCGAAGGGGCAGCTGATGGTGCAGACCTTGCAGCCCACGCAGGTGGTGTCGTTGACCACCTTGGCGCCGGTGGCCTTGTCCACCGTGATGGCCTCCACGGGGCACGCGTGCAGGCACCAGGCCTCGTCGCACTGCGTGCAGGTGTAGGGCACCTTCTTGCCGGTGGCGTGGAAGTCGAACACCTTGATGCGCGACTTGGCCGGGGCGAACACCCCGTAATTCTCGTAAGAACAGGCCATCTCGCACTGGAGACAGCCGGTGCACTTGTCGGCGTTGATGTGCAGGCTTTTCTGCATGGGGTCCCTCTGCGCTGGGGTTGAATGTCGGCGGGCCATGACCCGGCGCCAAGCGAGCGCCGTGACCAGACCACGCGTAGGCAATCATCTTCATACCTTCGGCAGGACGCACCCCGTGAAAACCCTAGTCGGATTGCCAGACCGAGCTCATTTGGCGGATTTCTTGTGCCAAGGCAAGACTTCCTTGAAAGCACAAAGGGCCCGGTTCCCCGGGCCCTAGGGCACTTCCGGCACTTCTGACGCTTCGCGCGTCGCCAGTGTTGTGGCTGGCCGTGGTGGTTCAGGGCCGGGCGTTGGGGAAGAACAACTGCTCGCCGCCGATCTTGTAGCCCGCGATGGCCGACTGCCCGGCTGGGGACACCACCCAGTCGGCAAAGCGTTGCGCTGCGGCGGCTTTGACGTGGGGATGCTTGGCCGGGTTGACCGCCATCACGCCGTACTGGTTGAACAGGGTCTTGTCTCCCTCCACGACGATGGCCAGGTCGCCCCGGTTCTTGAACGACAGCCAGGTCCCGCGATCGGCGAGCACGTAGGCGTTGGTGCTGGCAGCCATGTTCAGGGCCGGGCCCATGCCGCAGCCGCACTCCCGGTAAGCGGCGGACTTGGTGGCTGTCACATCCACGCCGGCTGCCTTCCACAGCCGCAACTCCGCCGCGTGGGTGCCGCTCTTGTCGCCGCGCGAGATGAAGGCCTGGGAGCTGCCAGCCAGCTTCCTGAGTGCCGCGGCGATGTCGGCGCCGCGCGCGCCTGCCGGGTCGGTCTTGGGTCCGATGAGGACGAAGTCGTTGTACATCACGTTGCGGCGCTGCGTGGCAAAGCCTTCGGCCACGAACTTCTCCTCCGCTGCCGTGTCGTGCACGAAGACGACGTCGGCGTCACCGCGGCGGCCGGTGTCCAGCGCCTGGCCCGTGCCGACCGCCACCACCCGCACGTCAATGCCCGTGGCCTGCTTGAAGGCTGGCAGCAGGTGGCCGAACAGGCCCGATTGCTCCGTGCTGGTGGTGCTGGCCATCACGATGGCCGAAGCCGGGGCCTGGGCCTGGGCCTGGACGGGCCCAATGGCGGACAGCGTGAGAGCGGCCACCAGTGCCCATGCCCTTAGCAGCAAGCCGGGCTGCCCCAGGTGGTCTTGTGCTCCTGTCC
This sequence comes from uncultured beta proteobacterium, assembly GCA_903885585.1. Classification (GTDB taxonomy): domain Bacteria; phylum Pseudomonadota; class Gammaproteobacteria; order Burkholderiales; family Burkholderiaceae_C; genus Rubrivivax. The sequence continues at coordinate 737 of CAISJH010000728.1, read as the reverse complement.
CATTCAATGATTTCAAGTCAGCCATGGAAGTTCTCCTTTGAGGAACTGTCGGGCCTCGGCCGGGAGGTCGGGGCTGTCAAAAAACTCGTCCACCGGCCGGTCGGCCACCAGTCGCCCACCTGCCAGGTACGCCACCCGGGTGGCCAGGCGCTTGGCCTGGCCCAGGTTGTGGGTGCTCATCACGACCGTCACGCCGTCATCGGCGAACTCGCGCACCAGCGACTCCACCTCCTGCTTGGCGCTGGGGTCCAGGCTGGCAGTGGGTTCGTCCAGAAACAGGATGTCGGGCTGCAGGGCCCAGGCCCGCGCCAGCGCCAGGCGCTGCTGCTGGCCGCCAGAAAGCGCCCGCGCCGGGCGGTGGGCCAGGGTGCCCAGCCCCACTCTTTGCAGGGCCTGCTGGCAACGCGCATCCCGCTGCGCGGCGGGCACGCCCTGCAGCCACAGGCCCAGCAGCACGTTCCAGCGCACCGAAAGGTGCAGCAGGAACGGGCGCTGGAACACCATGGCGCTGATGGGCGTGCGGTTCTCGGGCTGCAGCAGGTGCTCGGTGCGGGGCGGGGCGGCAGCGGATGCGGCTGCGCTGGACCCTGCTGCGGTCTGCGCCGCACCATGCCGCCTGTCTGTGACGCGGTCAGCGGCCTGCAGGCCGTGCAGCAGGCGCAAGAGCGTGGTCTTGCCCGAGCCGTTGGCGCCCACCAGGGCCAGACGCTCACCCCGCAACAGACGCAGGTTCACGT
>CAISJH010000727.1 GCA_903885585.1 uncultured beta proteobacterium | reverse complement strand
CTCACGGCCTCGCTGCTGCGACGGCCCGCCCCCGAATTCCCTCTAGCGATTGCCTTCAGTGGCGGCGCCGATTCCACCGCCTTGCTGCTGGCGGCGCAGCGCGCCTGGCCGGGGCGCATCACTGCCCTGCACATTCACCACGGCCTGCAAGAAGCCGCCGATGCCTTCGCCCAGCACTGCGCGGCCCTGTGCGCCCAGTATCAGGTGCCTTTGCACACGGTGCGGGTGCAGGCCCACGCGGCGGGGGGCGAGAGCCCGGAAGACGCCGCGCGCCGCGCGCGCTATGCGGCCTTGGCCGACGCGGCGCGCGCGCAGGGGGCGGCCACCGTCTGGTTAGGGCATCACGCTGACGACCAGGTCGAGACCCTGCTGCTGGCTCTAAGCCGGGGCGCCGGTTTGCCGGGCTTGGCCGGTATGCCCGAGCGCTTTCTGCGGCATGGCATGACCTTCGAGCGGCCGCTGCTGGCGGTGTCGGGTGCGCAGCTGCGCCAGGGCCTGACCGAGGCGGGCATCCCTTGGGTGGAAGACCCGACCAATGCCGACACCGCCTACACCCGCAACCGCATCCGTCATGCGCTGTTGCCAGCCCTGGAAGCGGCCTTTCCGGCGTTTCGCGAGACCTTTGCGCGCTCGGCCCGCCACGCGGCGCAGGCCCAGGAGCTGCTCTCCGCCCTGGCCACCGACGACCTGCGGCAAGTGGGCGACCCGCCCGACATCGCGGCCCTGCAGGCCCTGCCGCGCGCACGCCAGGCCAATGCGCTGCGCCACTGGCTGCGGTCGGTTCATGCGGTGGCCGCCAGCGAGGCCCAACTGGATGAACTTCTGGCCCAGGTGGAGGCCTGCCGCACCCGGGGCCACCAGATCCGCCTGAAGGTGGCCAGCGGTTTCGTCGAGCGCGTGGACGCTCCGCCGCCCTCGGACCGGGCAGGGCGCCTGGCCTTCCGACCGCAATAGCGCCCGAGGCTCGCCGGTATAATTTTTGGCTTTGCTCAGGCAGGGCGCAGGTTTTTCATGGCATTGATCGTTCACAAATACGGCGGCACGTCGATGGGCTCTACCGAGCGCATCCGCAATGTCGCCAAACGCGGGGCCAAGTGGGCGCGCGCTGGCCACCAGATGGTGGTCGTTCCCAGCGCCATGAGCGGCGAGACCAACCGCCTCTTAGGTCTGGCCAAGGAACTCGCCCCCGAGAAATCGTCCGACGCCCTCAACCGCGAGCTGGACATGCTGGCCTCCACGGGCGAGCAGGTGTCGGTGGGACTGCTGGCCATCGCCCTGCAGGCCGAGGGCATGCAGTCCGTGAGCTACGCGGGCTGGCAAGTTCCGATCCGCACCAACAGCGCCTACACCAAGGCCCGCATCGAATCGATCGACGATGCCCGCGTGCGCGCCGATCTGGCCCAGGGCAAGGTGGTCATCATCACTGGCTTTCAGGGCGTAGACGATGACGGCAACATCACCACCCTAGGCCGCGGCGGCTCAGACACTTCGGCCGTGGCCGTGGCTGCCGCCATGAAGGCCAAGGAGTGCCTGATCTACACCGACGTCGATGGGGTCTACACCACCGACCCGCGTGTGGTGCCCGAGGCCAGGCGCCTGAAAACCGTGAGCTTCGAGGAAATGCTCGAAATGGCTTCGCTCGGCTCCAAGGTGCTACAGATCCGCTCGGTCGAATTTGCCGGCAAGTACAAAGTGCCGCTGCGCGTGCTCTCGAGTTTCACCGCCTGGGACATCGACATCCACGAAGAGGCCCAGTCGGGCACCCTGATCAGTTTTGAGGAAGACGAAAACATGGAACAAGCCGTTGTATCGGGCATTGCCTTCAATCGTGACGAGGCCAAGATCTCCCTGCTCGGTGTGCCTGACACCCCCGGCATTGCGTACCAGATTCTCGGTGCGGTGGCTCAGGCCAACATCGAAGTGGACATGATCATCCAGAACGTCAGCAACGAGGGCAAGACTGACTTCAGCTTCACCGTGCACCGCAACGACTTCGCCCGCGCCAGCGATCTGCTCAAGAGCCAGATTGCGCCTAAGCTCGGTGCCAAAGAAGTCATTGGAGATGCCAAGATCTGCAAGGTCTCTATCGTGGGCATCGGCATGCGCAGCCATGTGGGTGTGGCCAGCAAGATGTTTCGTGCCTTGAGCGAAGAGGGCATCAACATCCAGATGATCTCCACCAGCGAGATCAAGACCTCGGTGGTGATCGACGAGAAATACATGGAACTGGCCGTGCGCGCCTTGCACAAGGCCTTCGACCTGGACCAGCCGCCGGGCTGATCAGCCGACTGGGCGTCCGGGCCGCCAAGTCGTGCCATAATTCGCCGCACAGGAAACGTGACCGAGTGGCCGAAGGT
>CAISJH010000726.1 GCA_903885585.1 uncultured beta proteobacterium | reverse complement strand
CAGCCGCTGCGGTGAGAACAGCCTGAAGCTGCGCCGCCACGGCAGCGCGCAGCGGCACAGGAACCATGCCGGCCGTCAGAGATGCATCGGCCATCTCGCGTTCCATCAGATCGGTTGCAGCTTGCTGGATGCCGTCCAGTGCCCTCTGGCGGTCTCCGGCTCCCGCTTGCCTGGCCTGCATCTGGCACCACGGAATGAGCATGCCCAGCGCACGCAGCGGCAGCATTCGAAATCGGCGGCGTGTGAGGTTGGCCATCGCAGCCGAAATGGGCACGCCCGGCAGCTTGGCATGGATGACGATCAGCCGCCGCAGGATGACTGCAGTGTCGTCGGTCGCCGCCCATCGCAGGTCCGCTCCGGCTCCTGCATCAGCAAGGGATCTGGCCTGTTCAACCAATGCGATCGTGGCCTCGTAGGATCCCGACAGTCCCTTCACTGCGTCGGACAGCAGCCTCTGGCCGTGGACCTCTGCTTCCTGCCACAGGGGCACCTCAGGCGCCAAGCCCAGCGTGCCGTAGACGGCGGCGTAGCCGAAACTGGAGTTGCCTGCCGTCCACACCCCCTGCGTGCGCTCGACGATAGTGGCCAGGTCTTCGGCCAGGAACACGCCGGGCGCCAGCACCTCGGCCTCACCCAATGCGTCGCCCATCTCGTCCAGCGCAATGCCGTGTCCACGGGCCTGCCGTGACAACTGACCAGCCAGTTCCGGTTGCGGGCGGCTGAGGATATTGAATGCCCCACCGTGATCGACGTTGTGCAGCGAGGCCATGAATGCCGGCCGCAACTGATCGATCGCTGACATCCAGGCCCGGGTCTCGGGGGTCGGCTGGTCGAAGTGGTAGCGGCCTGTCTTCAGGGGGAATGCATATTCGGCTTGGTGGCGGAACGCAGGCCGGTAGAAGCCTCGGCAATAGGCGCGGAAGTCGTGCGGGGTGTTGAGCCAGCTGCCGTTGAAGGCCAGGCCGTCGGGCTCGATCGAAGGGAGGAAGTGCCACCGCACAGGCAACTGGGCCACCGTGGGGTGCTTTGAGCGCAGCATCGCCAGCAAGGTGGCGATGGTCAACCCGCCAATGGGCTCGTTGGGATGCGGGCTGCCCACCACCAACACGTTCAGTCGTGCGGTGGACGGCGGTGACACCAACTGGATCGGCCTGCCACCCCGGCTCGTCCCGATGCGTTGCACTGGAACGCCCGCGCTCGCCAGTTCGCGGCACAGGTCGTCGAGTTCATCGATGCCAGGCAGCGTGGAGCGCGCAGGCACCAGAGCCTGCAATTCGGCAGGGTCGAATGCGGGCAGGCGCCGCGCGGTCAGGGCTGCGCAGGCCGGCAGCGTGGCCAGGCCTGCGAGCCCGAGCCCGCCGCGCAGCAAGACCCGACGGGCCGCACTGGCGGGTGCCTGCGCCCGCAGTGCCTTGAACTGCATGGCGTCGGCTGGAACTGGCGCGCCCTTGGATAGAAGCAGGCGGAGCGTCATGACTTGTCGCGGATCAGGTCACGAATGGAGTCGTCCCCATGGCGAGGGGCGATGCCGGCTTCGTCAAAGCTCCAGCCGCAGGCTGGCACCCACGGTGCGTGGGCGTGTCAGCACGTACTCCATGTACCGGGCTCCGCCGAAGCTGGATATCGGCGAGCCACCGACGATGCCCTTGGTGTTCGCCAGGTTGCGAACAAACAGGGTCAGTTCCCAGGCTTTGCCCGCGAACGACGCCTGCGTGTCGAGGAGGTTGTAACCGGCCGCTGTTCCACCGTTGTCCAGGCTCAGCGTGCGGCCGCCGACGTGCGCATGCATCAGGCTCCAGCGGCCCGCCGTTTCCGCAGGGCCATTGAAGTCCTGCCTCAGCTGTATCGTGCTCTGCTGCTGCGGCGTGCCAGGCATGCGCGTGCCACTGGCCACCTGGGTGCCGTTGTTCGAGGTGAAGTTCGTTGCCGTCTTGGCGTCGGTGAGGGCCAGCGAAGCCTCCAGCACCGTGCCCTGACGGACCCGCCACTGCGTCGACAGCTCCAGACCATCGACCTTCGCCTTGCCCACGTTGGCGATGCCGTTCAGCGGTACGGGGCCGGTCTGGCGCGCATTGACCTGCGCGTCCTTCCAGTCCATGTGGAACAGTGTGGCGTCCACCGTCAGCCCCTTGGCCGGCGCCAGGCGCACGCCAGTCTCGTAGTTCCATAACGCGTCGGTCTTGTATTCGGCGCCCGTGCCTGGGTTGAAACCGCCGAGCCGGTAGCCCTTGGACGCGGTGGCGTACCAGACGTTGCCGCCTGCGTTGTACTTGAGGCTGACACGCGGCGTGGTGCCGTCTTCGGTCTTCTTCTGGTTGACCGTCACGACGCCGAGTAGCGCTTCGATCAGGCGCGCGTCGGCGGAGAAGTCAACTTGGTTGCGGTAGCTGCGCGCGCCCGCCGAAAGTGACCACTCGGGATGGAGCCGCCATTCGATGTCGGCGAACAGTGCCTTCTCGGTGGCTTTGCTATCGCTCTTTTCGGTGATGTAGAGGTCGTTGGGCAGTACCGTGGCGCCCCAGAGGGCGGCGCCGCCGGGCGCGCTGTATGCGGAATCTGTTTTGGACCGCGTCTGCTGGTAGAACGCGCCTACCAGCCACGAAAGGGGGCCTGCAGCCGTGGAGGCCAGACGTAGTTCCTGCGAGCGTGCACGGCTGTCGTAGTCGTTGGTGCCGGTGACCAGTGGCAGGCTGGGCAGACCCAGCAGCGGGCCGATGTCACCCGCGCGGCGGGTCCAGTCCGGGCGGCTGTGCACCCT
>CAISJH010000725.1 GCA_903885585.1 uncultured beta proteobacterium | reverse complement strand
GCTTTGCCCGCCAGGTGGCCGACCGCGTGATCTTCATGGACCAGGGCCAGATCGTCGAGCAGAACACCGCGGCGGAGTTCTTCGCCAACCCGCGCAACGAGCGCACACGCGACTTCCTGTCCAAGATCCTGGCGCATTGAGACCCGAGGACTTTGACACCCCCGGGGATGCCGCGCCGCGGCCCCACGGCAATTGTTATTGGGTGGTGCCCGGGCGCCTGCTGGCGGGTGAGCATCCGGGTCTGCAGGGGGCGCAAGCCCTGCCTGAGCGCCTGAAGGCGTTGCAGGCCGCGGGCATCCAGCGGTGCATCGACCTGACCAGCCCGACAGACCCGGTGCCGGCCTACCAACCTCTGCCGGTGGAGGGCCACCCCAGCACGCGCGAAACGCATCCGATTACCGATTTTGGCGTGCCGACGCCGCAGGGTATGCGCTCCATTGTGCTCAGCGTGCGGCAGGCCCTGATACGAGGGGAGCGGGTGTACCTGCACTGCAAGGCCGGCATCGGTCGGACCGGGACCGTGGCCGCCTGCCTCCTGGTAGACCACGGCTTCACGGCGGAACAGGCTCTGGCACTGCTGCAACGCAAATGGCAAGCGGTGGACAAGCGCCACGATGAACCCGTCACGCCGGAGACCGATGCGCAGCGCGCCTTTGTTGCTGCGTGGCAGCCCTTGACTGCGAGCGGGCAGGTCCCACCTCTCGTTCAGGACTGACCGCGCCCAGGGCGCACGGGCTCCGCGCAAGTCGTCTGCGAGTCCTGCGGCTTCACCCTGACGGTGCAAGGGGATTGCTCACGCCTCGTCCTTCGGGGACGCGGACAATCACCCGACGCTCTCGATCAAGAAGAGCGGCGTTGATCGTCCAATCTGCCGACCGGCCCGAGGAGTCCCATGAAGTCCACCATGCGCATCGCCACGATGTTGTCGATTGCGTTCGGCAGCTTGGTCCTGGTGATCGCAGCGGCCGGCGGCATCGCTTTGTTCAACTTCGCGAACATTGCGGCCGAGCTGGACCATATCGTGCTGGAGAACTCCAAGAAGCTCCACTACGCCAACACGATGAGCGAGTCGGTGCACATCGTGTCGCGGGTGATGCGTACTGAGCTGCTGCTGGCGGATCACACCAAGGCTGAGGCTGAGCACAAGAAGCTGGCTGAAGCCCGGCAGGCCTACGACAAGGCCCGCACGGCCATGCACGCGCTGCCGACCGGGGACAAGGGCCGGGCCTCCCGAGAGGCCATCGACACGACCGCAGCGGCAGCGCGACCTCTCAACGACCGGGTGCTGGCCCTGGCCAAGGAAGGCAAGACCGCCGAAGCTGTGCTGGTGATGATGGAGGAGGCCGGCCCTGCCGCCTCCCAGTGGCAGCAGGCGCTGCACGACAACATCGAGCTCGTGGAGCAGGACAACCAGCTCTACTACGAGATGGCCAAGTCCGAGTACCGCACGGGGCGGGCGACCATGATCGCGGCGGTGGCGCTGGCCCTGCTGCTGGCGCTGGTGATGGGGGCGTGGGTCACCCGCCGCATCACGCGCGACCTGGGCGCAGAGCCGGCCGAGCTGAAGGAGGTGGCGGACCACATCCGTGACGGCGAGCTCTTCCACGCCATCGACAGCCGGGGCAACACCACCAGCGTGATGGCGTCCTTCGCCCGCATGCGCGACATGCTGCGCGGCATCTCCGCCACCGTACGGCAGGGCGCCGACAACGTGGCCACGGCCAGCGCGCAGATTGCCGCGGGCAACAACGACCTGTCAGCGCGCACCGAGGCGCAGGCCTCGGCTTTGCAGCAGACCGCAGCCTCGATGGAGGAACTGGGCTCCACCGTGCGCCAGAACGCCGATAACGCGCGGCAGGCCAACCAGCTCGCGCTGCAGGCCTCGGGCGTGGCGGTGGACGGGGGCGAGGTCGTCTCGCAGGTGGTCGACACCATGCGCGGCATCAATGAGAGCAGCCGCAAGATCGCGGACATCATCAGCGTCATCGACGGCATCGCTTTCCAGACCAACATCCTGGCGCTGAATGCCGCCGTCGAAGCGGCCCGGGCCGGAGAGCAGGGTCGCGGCTTCGCCGTGGTGGCCAGCGAGGTGCGCAGCCTGGCGCAGCGCAGCGCCGGCGCGGCCAAGGAGATCAAGGCGCTGATCAACGCCAGTGTGGAGCGCGTGGAGCATGGCACCGCCCTGGTGGACAAGGCCGGCGCCACGATGCAGGAGGTGGTGGCCTCCATCCGCCGCGTGACCGACATCATGGGTGAGATCAGCGCCGCCAGCAGCGAGCAGAGCGCCGGTGTGGGCCAGATCAGCGAGGCCGTGACGCAGATGGACCGCGCCACCCAGCAGAACGCGGCGCTGGTGGAGGAAAGCGCAGCCGCCGCCGAGAGCCTGCGCGCGCAGGCGCTGCAGCTGGTGGAGGCGGTGGCCGTCTTCAAGCTCGAGCAGGGCGATGGCGACAGACGCAGCATGTCGATGACACCGCTCAGCCCGATGCGCCGGGCGCCCGCGCCGGCGCCCCGGGCAACGGCACCGCGCCCTGCGCCGGCCAAGCCCCGGCCCCTGGGCTCCGCGGCTGCACCCAAGATCGCCGGCGCCACCCCCCGCGCATTGCCCCACGCGGCAGCGCCCGCCGGCACCCGCCGACCCGCCGGGCCCTCACCCGCCCCGGGTCCTGGCAAGGCGGACGACGGCGACTGGACTTCGTTCTGAAGCCCTGAGCGCCGAGCCACGGCGCACGCAACCCGGACCTGGCCCTTGGCCCGCCAGCAGCGGGCCCCTCCGCGACAATGGCAGCATGAAGACCCGTGTTGTCGTTGGCCTGTCTGGCGGTGTGGACTCCGCCGTCAGCGCCTGGCTGCTCAAGCAGCAAGGCCATGAGGTCGTCGGTATCTTCATGAAGAACTGGGAAGATGACGACGACACGGGGTACTGCTCGTCCAATGTGGACTTTGTCGATGCCGCGGCCGTGGCCGACGTGGTGGGCATCGAGATCGAGCATGTCAACTTCGCCTCGGAGTACAAGGACCGCGTCTTCGCCGAATTCCTGCGCGAGTACGAGGCCGGCCGCACACCCAACCCCGATGTCCTGTGCAACGCCGAGATCAAGTTCAAGGCGTTCCTGGACCATGCCATGCGCCTGGGTGCGCAGAAGATTGCCACCGGGCACTACGCCCGCGTGCGCCAGGCCGCTGACCACTCGTACCAGCTGCTCAAGGGACTGGATCCGGCCAAGGACCAGAGCTACTTCCTGCACCGCCTGAACCAGGCGCAGCTGTCGCGCACGCTGTTCCCGGTGGGCGAGCTGCACAAGACCGAGGTGCGTCGCCTGGCATTGGAGATCGGTCTGCCCAACGCGAAGAAGAAGGACTCCACGGGCATCTGCTTCATTGGCGAGCGCCCCTTCCGCGAGTTCCTGAATCGCTATCTGAGCCACGAGCCTGGCCCCATCGTGGACGAGCGGGGTCGCGAGATCGGGCGCCATGTGGGCCTGAGCTTCTACACGCTCGGCCAGCGCCAGGGTCTGGGCATTGGCGGGCTGAGCCAGGGCGGGGGCACGCACGCGCCCTGGTACGTGGCACGCAAGGACCTGGGGCGAAACCGCCTTATCGCCGTCCAAGGGCACGATCACCCCTGGCTGCTGTCGCGCCACCTGCAGGCTGGCGATGTGAGCTGGGTGGCCGGCCATCCCCCAGCACCCGGGCGGCTGGCCGCGAAGACGCGCTACCGGCAGGCGGATGCACCGTGCAGCTTTAGCCCCCTGGTCGCGCAGTCAATGCAGGCCGCAGAAGGCCTGGGTGGCAAGGACAGCGCCGAAGGCTTCAGCCTGGACTTCAGCGCCCCGGACCCAGCGCAGTGGGCAGTGACACCGGGACAGTCGGCCGTGCTGTACGACGGCGAAGTTTGCCTGGGCGGCGGGGTGATCAGCCAGGCCTGGCCGCAGGCGGTGCCTCAAGACGGCCCAGCCAGTCCCGCAACAGCGCATTGACCGCCTCGGGCTGCTCCCAGGTCAGCAGATGACCGCAGGCGGGCAGCAGATGCAGTTCGGCCTGAGACACGGCGGCAGCCACCTCCCGGGAACACTCCGGCGGGGTCAGCGCATCCGCATCACCGCACACCACCAGCACGGGGCATTGCAGGCGGCGCAACAACGGGCGGCTGTCAGGCCGGGCCATGATCGCGCGGTTCTGCCGGATGAGCTGCACCGCCCCGGCGCGGCGGACCATATCGATGTACTCGGTCACCAGGGCCGCATCCCCCTGCCGGCTGGGGTGGAAGGCGAAGGGCACGTTGGCGCGCAGGATCT
>CAISJH010000724.1 GCA_903885585.1 uncultured beta proteobacterium | reverse complement strand
TTGACGATGGCATCGGTCTCGCGGATGTGGCTCAGAAACTGGTTGCCCAGGCCCTCGCCCTTGCTCGCGCCGGCCACCAGGCCGGCGATGTCCACGAACTCCACGATGGCGGGCACCACACGCTCAGGCTTCACGATGGCAGACAGCTGTGCCAGGCGCGGGTCGGGCAGCTCCACCACGCCCACGTTGGGCTCGATGGTGCAGAAGGGGTAGTTCTCGGCGGCGATGCCGGCCTTGGTCAGGGCGTTGAAGAGGGTCGACTTGCCGACGTTGGGCAGGCCGACGATGCCGCATTGGAGGCTCATGGCGGGGGCTTTCGGAAGAAGGGGGTGCGTCAGCGCCGCAACAGCAGCGGGCGCGTGGGAGGCCCACAGAGGGCCCCGCTCGCAAACCCGTGGATTCTAGGGAGTCGGCGCGGTTACCTTCAGCGGCCCAGACGCCCTGGCTTCCAGCCCAGGGCCAGCGCGTTGCCGGCAATCGCCAGCACCGCCCCGGTCAGTGCCAGCAGGCCTGGCCGGTAGTCCTCCAGCACCACCGACACCAGCAGCGCGATCACCGTGGTGGCCACGCCGACCGTGGAAGCCGGACCCACGCCGATACGCTGCTGGAGCAGCAGATAGCAGCCGAAGGCCACCACCGAGCCGAAGGCCGAGAGGTACAGCAGCGTAGCCCACCACATGGGGTCTGAGGGCCAGACGATCGGCTGGCCGCTACCCCAGGCAAACGCCCACGACACCACGGAGCCGTAGAGCATGCCGTAGCCCAGCACCGGCACGAAGGGCAGGGCGTGCTGCGCGTTGCGGGAGGCCACCAGGTTGCCCACCGACGACAGCCCCACGGCTGCCACCGTGAAGGCCGCGCCCCAGGCGGAGCGCGCGTTGGTGGACATCTGGGCGAACTCTGGCGCGAAGATCAGCGCCACGCCGGCCACGCCCATCAGGCCACCGAAGACAAACCGCCCGGTGAGCGGCGTGCCCCACAGCAGCCGCGTGGCCACTCCCAGCACCAGCGGCTGGGCGCTGTAGCCCACGGCCACCAGGCCCGAGGGGATGTGCTTTTCGGCGTGATACACACAGATGTAGGACACCGAATACATGAACACGCCCTGCAGTGCGAGCAGGGCGTGCTGCCGCGGGGTGAATCGCAGGCGCTCGCCGCGCAGCCCCGCCCAGGCCAGCACCAGCAGTCCAGCCAGCGTGAAGCGCACCGCCACGCCGAACTCCGGCGTGGCCTGGGCCAGCTGGTGCACGATGGCGTGCCAGGTCGTGCCCCAGATGAGCACGCTGACGGCGAAGAGTTGCCAGGAGCGCAATGTGCGATGTGGTGGCCCGGTCGGGCCCCATCAGAGGGGGTGGAGCGAGGGTCCGGTCCGGGCGCGGCCCGGACCTGGGGGGCTCAGAGCTTATGAAGTATTCCGGCGCGCCCGAGCGGACGTTCCAAATGGTGCCGAACTAGGCGCAAAGCACAGCCGTAGCTTGGGCTACGGCGAGCATTTGCAACGACGAGCGGCGCCGTTTGGGGCGGACGAGCGGGTGTGCGGGGATATTTCACAAGCTCTCAGAACGCCAGGGTGGCCCGCACCGCGGCACCCACGCGCAGCGTGCGCTCGATGCCCGAGACGATGACGGCGTTCATGCCGAAAGTCAGCCCGCCGTTGACGCGCGCGTCGGCCCGGTAGGCGCTCAGCGTGTCCTGCACGGCGTGGCCCTTCTCGCCTGTGGCCGTGTCCACGTCGGGGATGCTGCAGCGGGCACAGGGCTTGACCAGCTTGAGGACGACCGGGCCGTCGTCGGTGGCGATTTCCAGCGTGTCGATGTGATCTTCAGCATGGGCGTCGTCCAGGCCGTCCAGCACCAGGTTGGGCCGGAAGCGCTGCATGGGCACGCCGGGCTGACCGGCCACTGCCAGGCGGCGGTTGAGTTCGGCCAACGAGGCGGTGGACACCACCAGCAGCGGGAAGCCGTCGGCAAAGGCGTTCTCGGCGTCGATGGCGCCCGTCCACTTGCGCTCGGACAGGCGTTTCTGGTCGGGGTCGAAGCGGGCCAGGCGCAGGCCCTTGACGCCCAGGAAGTCGCTGAACCACTGCGCGGCCAGCGCGCCCATGTCGTAGGCCTTGACGATGTCGTCCCAGACCTGCACGCGGGTGGGTTCCTCCACCGCATTGATGGACAGATGCAGCGGCAGCATGCCTGGCGCTCGCAGCACCACGTCGTCGTGGCGCAGACTGGTCTGCACCAGCGCCATGCGCGGCAGTTCGCGCTGGGTCAGCATCTCGCCGTGGGTGTCCACCACCATCCAGGCGCGGTCCAGGTCCAGGCCGGTCTCCACCAGCAAGCTCTCACGGACTTCGAAGCCGCCGCAGCTCTTCACAGGGTGCAGGTGCAGGGCGGACAGGGTGCAGTGCAGGTCGCTCATCTTGCGCAGTGCGGAGGAAGGGTTGGAGGATGGTTGCCGCGCGTTGTCAGGGGCGTGGCCGAAGGCTTCAGGGCTTTGCGTTCCCGCGGGGCGGCCGATGGTACCCGCTGCCTACAATCCCGCGGGTGAGCATCCATGACGTCTGCATTCGCGGCGCCGGCCCGGTGGGCCGATCGCTGGCGTTGGCGCTGGCCCGTCAGGGTCTGCGCGTGGCGTTGCAGGCGCCGGCCGCAGAGGCCCCGCCGTCCGCTGCCGACGTACGCACCTACGCGCTGAACGCTGGCTCCGTGGCGTTGTTGCAGGCCCTGCGGGTGTGGGACGCCCTGCCGGGTGATGCCCGTACCGCCGTGCTGGACATGCGCGTCCTGGGGGACGCATCCTCAGGCCGTGCGCCGGCGGCCCTGCACTTCTCGGCTTATGAGCAGACGGTAGAGACGCTGGCCTGGATCGTGGACGCCGCCGAGTTGGACGCCGTGTTGGCGAGCGCGGTGCGCTTTGCGCCGCACATCACGGTGGTGGATCAGGCCGTGCCGGCGCCGTTGAGCGTGGTGGCCGAGGGCAAGGACGCCGCCTCACGAGAGGCTCTGGGCGTGAAGCTGGACACCCAGGCCTACGGCCACAGTGCGGTGGCGGCCCGATTGCGCGCCGACTTGCCGCACGCCGGCCTGGCGCGGCAGTGGTTCCGCAGTCCCGACATCCTGGCCTTGCTGCCTTTTGATCGTCCGAGTCCTGGGCAATCCTATGGCCTGGTGTGGTCGGTGCCGCAGGAGCGTGCCCAGAGCCTGATGGCCATGGAACCCGCAGCCTTTGAGGCGGCCCTGGCCGAGGCCACGGGCGGTGAAGCCGGCGTGCTGAGCCTGTGCGGGCCGCGGGCTGCCTGGCCCTTGCGTCTGGCGCGGGCGCAGACCGTCTGCGGCCCGGGTTGGGCCCTCGTGGGCGACGCGGCCCACGTGGTGCACCCGCTGGCCGGCCAGGGGCTGAACCTGGGGCTGGCCGATGTGCAGGCCCTGGCAGACGTGATCTCCGAGCGCGAGCCCTGGCGCGCTTTAGGCGACGAAAAACTGCTGCGGCGCTATGCCCGACGCCGGCACCTGCCTACGCTGGCCATGGCGGGTGTGACCGATGCCTTGTGGGCGCTGTTTGCCCACGAGTCTCCGCTGGTGCGCGAGGCGCGCCACCGTGGCCTGCAGTTGATGGAGCGGCTCGGTCCCTTGAAGAAGGCCCTGACCGCCCGCGCACTGAATTCCTGAGGACAAGCGTTGCATGAAGCCTGACACTCCCTGGCCCGTTTGGCCGTCTTCGGCTCTGGCCGCCTGCCTGCTGGCGCTGGCCTTGCCCTGCACGGCCCTGGCGCAGGAGGCGGTGATCCGCAAGAACCTGCCCGAGCGCCTGCCCAACCTGCCCAAAATCGACGAGGTGGTCCGAACTTCCGTGCCAGGCATCTGGGAGGTGCGCATCGGCACCGACCTGTTCTACACCGACGACCAGGGCAACCACCTGTTCACGGGTGAGTTGATCGACACCCGCACTCGCGCCAACCTGAGCAAGGAACGCATCGACAAGCTCACCGCCTTCGACTTCTCCAAGCTGCCCCTCAAGGACGCCATCGTCATCAAGCAAGGCAGTGGCGCACGAAAGCTGGTGGTGTTCGGAGACCCGAACTGCGGTTACTGCAAACGCTTCGAGCGCGACGTGGCGAGTTTGAAGAACGTCACGGTCTACACCTTCCTCTACCCCATCCTCGGGCCAGACTCCACCGCCAAGTCGCGCGACATCTGGTGCGCCAAGGACCCGGCCAAGGCCTGGCGGGACTGGATGATCAACGGCACGCTGCCGCCCTCCACCGCAGGCGGCCGCTGCGACACCGCAGCGCTGGACCGCAACACCGAGCTCGGCCGCAAGCACCGTGTGCAGGGCACGCCAGCGGCGGTGTTCGAGGACGGCTCGCGTGCGCCCGGCGCTGTCTCCGCCGACGAGCTCGAGAAGCGTCTGGCCGCCGCGGCGGGCAAAGGTTGAAGGGGTGAGCCGGTGAGCAGCACGCAGGAGCTTCCACGCTGGGCCCGGCAGCTGGGCCATGCCGGCCTGGTGCCCTTTGTGGGCGGTGCACTGCTGGTGCACCTGGTCTGGCCCGAGGCCCATCCCTACGCCGTGCTGGCCCTGGCCGCCTACGCGGCCACCATCGTGTCCTTTCTGGGCGGGGTGCACTGGGGCGTGGCCTTCACGCAGGCCCAACCTGACCCTCGGCTCTTTGCGTGGGGCGTGCTTCCCTCTCTTGTGGCCTGGGTGGCCATCGTCATGCCGCCCAGCGCGGGCCTGGTGGTGCTGGGGGTGATGCTGATCGCTTGCTACGCGGTGGATCGTCGGCTGTATGTCGCCCACGGGCTGCAGCGCTGGCTGGTGCTGCGCTTTCGCCTGAGCGCCGTGGCGGCGCTGAGCTGCTTTCTTGGTGCGGCGGGCAGCTGACGGCGCCTGGGGCGCTCGACGGCAGGCCCCTTTGAAGCGAGAGTCTGTGCCGTGAGCCGCCGCCAATGGTGGGCCTGGGCCCTGGTCTTGGCAGTGACCTTGCTGCACCTGTGGCTGATGACCTGGGTCGAGGACCTGGCCCGTCTCGGCGCAGGCGCGGCTGACACATCGCCCGCCCGCATCGACGTGGCCTTTGTCCGTGAGCTGGCGCAATCGGAACCGCCCCCGGTGGCTCCAGCCCGCTCGCCTGCGGTCGTTCCTTCCCCGGCTGCGGCCGCCCCCGCACAGTCAGCTTCTGCGCCCCAGGCCTTGGGGGCCGAGCCGCAGGTGAGCACGGCCGCGGCTGAGCCGTTCCCGGGGCCCGCGGAGGCGGGGCAGTCGCCCGATCTGGCGGCCTCGGCTGCTGCGGCGTCTGCAACGGTGGCCGAAGCGCAGCAGCCGGCACCCGGGGCGGCCCCCGCCGTGCCCGTCGGATCGCCCCTCGTATCGCTCCCCGCGTCACCCCCTGCCCCTGCCGTTGCCCCACCCACGCCCACCGCGCCCGCATTCGAGTGGCCGCCGTCGACGCGCCTGTCCTACACGCTGGTGGGCGACTACCGCGGCCCGGTGCAGGGCAAGGCGCGGGTGGATTGGCTGCGCAGCGGCAACCGCTACCAGGTGCATCTTGATGTGCGCGTGGGGGCCGACTTCGCGCCCCTGCTGTCGCGCCGCATGTCCAGCGACGGCCTGCTCACCGAGGCCGGGTTGAAGCCGCAGCGCTACGACGAGGAGACCAAGGTGCTGCTGCGGGAGGTGCGTCGCCAGACCATCTTCTTTGAGCCTGATCGCATCGTGCTGCCGCGCGGTGGCGTCCAGCCGCCCGTGGCGGGCGTGCAGGACACGGCCAGCCAGTTTGTCCAGCTCAGCTGGATGTTCACCCTCCAGCCCCAGTTGCTGCGGGCCGGGCAGATGGTGGAGGTGCCCTTGGCCCTGACGCGCCGCGTGGACCGCTGGGTCTACGACGTCGTGGGCGAGGAGGTGCTGGACCTGCCGGTCGGCCCGGTCAAGGCCTGGTATCTGAAGCCGCGTCTGCAGAGCAAGACCAGCAGCGATCTGTCCGTGGAGACCTGGTTCGCCCCCAGCCTGCAGTACCTGCCGGTGCGCATCCGTATCCGCCAGGACGAGGCCAGCTTCATCGACCTGACGCTGGAGCGCATGCCCCAGCAGGGCGATGCCGCAGTGCCCGGCGCCGCGCCCCG
This sequence comes from uncultured beta proteobacterium, assembly GCA_903885585.1. GTDB lineage: Bacteria > Pseudomonadota > Gammaproteobacteria > Burkholderiales > Burkholderiaceae_C > Rubrivivax. The sequence continues at coordinate 7,970 of CAISJH010000724.1, read as the reverse complement.
GCCCGGCAACGGCGCCGCACCGGCCCCCGCGGGCCGCCCTTTATAGTGAACCCATGACCTACGAGAACCTCCTCATCGACACCCGCGGCGACGGCCCGCACCGCACCGGCCTGATCACGCTGAACCGGCCCAAGCAGCTCAACGCCTTGAACGATGCGTTGATGGACGAGCTGGGCGCGGCCTTGCTGGCTTTCGATGCCGACGACAGCATCGGCTGCATCGTCGTCACGGGCAGCGAGAAGGCCTTTGCCGCCGGGGCGGACATCTCCGCCATGGCCAAGCTGGAGTACCGCGAGGTGGTGCTCAACGGCTTCATCACCCGCAACTGGGAGACCCTGCTGCGCGTGCGCAAGCCCGTGATCGCCGCGGTCTCGGGCTTTGCGCTGGGCGGTGGCTGCGAACTGGCCATGATGTGCGACTTCATCATCGCTTCCGACACCGCCAAGTTCGGCCAGCCCGAGATCAAGATCGGCATCATTCCGGGAGCCGGTGGCACGCAGCGCCTGCCGCGTGCGGTGGGCAAGGCCAAGGCCATGGACCTGGTGCTGACCGGCCGCATGATGGACGCCGCCGAGGCCGAGCGTTCTGGGCTGGTGTCGCGTGTCGTCCCGGCCGACCGCCTGCTGGACGAGGCCCTGGCCGCGGCTGAAGCCATCTGCCTGCTGGGGCTGCCCAGCGTGATCGCCGCCAAGGCCTGCGTCAACCAGGCCTTCGAGGGGCCGCTGAGCGCAGGCATGCAGCATGAGCGGCAGGTGTTCCATTCCCTGTTCGCTACCGAAGACCAGAAGGAAGGCATGGACGCCTTCCTGGCCAAGCGCAAACCGGCGTTCAAGCACCGCTGAACCGCGGGCTGGGGCAGCGCTTTCAGCGCGCAGCCGCTACGGCCCGTCTTTCAGGACTGCACCTCAAGGCTGCACCCACTGCGGGCCGCCCGCGCTGAACAGCGCACGCCGGTGGCCCTCGGGGTGCAGCTCCAGCCAGTCCAGGGACAACACCTCGGCATTCACGATGCTGAAATGCTCGCGCGAGCCGCGCTCCTGCCCAGGGTGGGTCAAGGGTTCGCCAGGAGCCAGGGGTGACAGGTAATCCTGTGCCGCCGGCGTCATGCGCAAGCGGGCCCAGCGCTCGCTCACCAGTGAGGCATCGGTCTCTTGCACCAATCGCACCTGCAGCCGCACCTGCCACGACAGCTGCCGGCACCAGGCCAGCAGCGTGCCCAGGGGGTTGCGTTTCATCTGCGCCAGCTTGGGCGAGCGGTCATCGGTATAGAAAACCAGGCGCTGCGCCGCGGCGTCGGCGCCTCGCAGGGTGACCGAGCGGGCGTGCGCCTGCTCGCCCTCCACGGTGGCCAGCGTCATGATGCGCCAGCCGTGCTCGCGCTCCCTGGCGGCTCGCTCCAGTTCCTGCCAGCATGCCGTCTCGATCAAGCGCAGGGACTCGATGCGCGAGCGCGGAGGCAGGGCGTTTCTGGACGCTGAGCGTCGGTCGCGGCTGGAACCTTCGGAAGACATGGTCCGCAGCGGTCGGGCGCAGGCGGGCGCGGGATGGCGTCAGCGGGTGAGGCGGGTGTCCCTGGGCCTCAGCCCTCTCGCCGCAGGGCGGGGAACAGGATCACGTCGCGGATGCTGGGGCTGTCGGTCAGCAGCATCACCAGCCGGTCGATGCCGATGCCGCAGCCGCCCGTGGGCGGCATGCCGTATTCGAGTGCGCGGATGAAGTCGGCATCGAAGTACATGGCCTCTTCGTCGCCCGCGTCCTTGTTCGCCGCCTGCGCCGCAAAGCGCGCGGCCTGGTCCTCGGCGTCGTTCAACTCAGAGAAACCGTTGGCGATCTCGCGCCCGGTCATGAAGAGCTCGTAGCGTTCGGTGATGCTGGGGTTGTGGTCGGAGGCGCGGGCCAGCGGCGAGACTTCGACGGGGTAGTCGATGATGAAGGTGGGGTCCCACAGCTGGTCTTCCACCGCCGCCTCGAACAGGCCGAACTGCAGCTCGGCCAGGCTCCAGTGCGCCGGCGGCTCCTCGCCCAGGCTCTTCAGGCGCTGGTGCAGGAAGGCCGCATCGGCCGCCTGCTCGGGCGTGAGGCCGGCATGCTTGACCAGCGCGTCGGTCACCGTCAGGCGGGCGAAGGGCTTGTCCAGGTCCACGGGCCGCCCGGCGTAGGTGAGCGTGGCCGAGCCGGTGGCCTGGCGCGCGGCGTGGCGCAGCACCTGCTCGGTGAAGTCCATCAGGTCGTGATGGTTCCAGTAGGCCGCGTAGAACTCCATCATCGTGAACTCCGGGTTGTGCCGGACGCTGATGCCTTCGTTGCGGAAGTTGCGGTTGATCTCGAACACGCGCTCGAAGCCGCCCACCACCAGGCGCTTCAGGTAGAGCTCGGGCGCGATGCGCAGGAACATCTCCTGGTCCAGCGCGTTGTGGTGGGTGACAAAGGGCTTGGCGTTGGCGCCGCCGGGAATCGGGTGGAGCATGGGCGTTTCCACCTCCAGGAAGCTGTGCTCCACCATGAACTGCCGGATCGAGCTCACCGCCTTGCTGCGCGCCACGAAGCGGGCGCGGGCGTGCTCGTCGGTCATCAGATCCACGTAACGCTGGCGGTACTTCTGCTCCTGGTCGGTCATGCCGTGGAACTTGTCCGGCAGCGGGCGCAGGCTTTTGGTGAGCAGGCGCACGCGTGTGGCCTTGACCGACAGTTCGCCCGTCTTGGTGCGAAACAGCGTGCCCTCGCACGACAGGATGTCGCCCAGGTCCCAGTGCTTGAAGGCGGCCAGCGCTTCGGCACCCACGGCGTCCTGCGTGACGTAGATCTGCAGCCGACCCGAGCCGTCCTGCAGCGTGCCGAAACAGGCCTTGCCCATCACGCGCTTGAGCATCATGCGCCCGGCGATCGCCACGGCAAGGCCCTGCGGTTCCAACTCCTCGTTGGGGATCTGCCCGTAGCGGTGGTGCAGATCGCCAGCGTGGTGGGTGGGCTTGAAGTCGTTGGGGAAGGCCGCCGTGCCCGCGGCCTGGGCCTGCGCGCGCAGCGCGGCCAGTTTTTCGCGCCGCTCGGTGATCAGCTGGTTGTCATCGGCGTGAACGGTGGGCGCGGGGGTGCTCATGAAGGCGTCGGCTCGGAGGCGGTCAGGGGCCAGGATTCTAGGCGGCGCCTTCAGACAGGGCGCCATGCTGCCTAGAATCCTCGGCTTCGCCCTCTCTGCCCGGCTCATCTCCCGGACCTCCCCTCGCATGCAACGCAAGATCGCCGTCGTCGGCCTCGGCTATGTGGGCCTGCCCGTGGCCGTCGCGTTTGCGCGGGCGGCGCTCGCGCAGCCCGGCCAGCCTGAGGTGGTGGGCTTTGACATCGATGCCTCGCGCATCGACGAACTGCGCCGGGGTGTGGACCGTACGAGCGAGATCGAGCCCGGTGGCCTGCCTGAGGCGGGCCTGCGCTTCACCGACCAGGCGGCGGACCTGCGCGGCTGTGACTTCTTCATCGTGGCCGTGCCCACGCCCGTGGACGCGGCGCACAAGCCCGACCTGGCTCCGCTTCTTTCAGCTTCGCGCACCGTGGGCCCGGCGCTGAAGGCCGGCGACATCGTCGTCTATGAGTCCACCGTCTACCCCGGGGCCACGGAAGAAGACTGCGTGCCGGTGCTGGAGGCCACCTCGGGCCTGCGCCATGGCGTGGACTTCTTCTGCGGCTACAGCCCCGAGCGCATCAACCCCGGTGACCGCGAGCACCGCTTCGAGGACATCCGCAAGATCGTCTCGGGCTGCGACGCCGCCACGCTGGACACTGTGGCGCGGGTGTACGAATCGGTGGTGCGCGCGGGCGTGCACCGGGCCAGCACCATCCGTGTGGCCGAGGCCGCCAAGGTCATCGAGAACACGCAGCGCGACCTCAACATCGCGCTGATGAACGAGCTGTCGGTGATCTTCGCCCGCCTGGGCATCGACACCGCCGAGGTGCTGGCCGCCGCCGGCTCGAAGTGGAACTTTCTGCCCTTCCGACCCGGCCTGGTGGGCGGGCACTGCATCGGCGTGGACCCGTACTACCTCACCTACAAGGCCGAGCAGGTGGGCTACATCCCGCAGGTGATCCTGGCCGGGCGACGCATCAACGACAACATGGGGCGCTATGTGGCGCGCAACACCATCAAGCTGATGCTGAAGAACGGCGTGGACGTGCCGCGCGCGCGCATCGGCGTGCTGGGCATCACTTTCAAGGAAAACGTGCCCGATACGCGCAACTCCAAGGTGGCCGACCTGGTGCACGAGCTGTGCGACCACGGCGCCGAGGTGGTGGTGGTAGACCCGCATGCCGATGCGCGTGAGCTGCAGCACGACCACGGGCTGACGCTGGGCGAGGTGTCGCCTGCGGCCCCGGTGGCCGCGCTGGTGGTGGCTGTGGCGCACCGCGAGTTCCGTGCCCTGACCCCTGCCGACCTGCGCGCCCTGGTGCGCGGCCCGCGCCCGGTGCTGGCCGATGTGAAGAGCCTGTACGACCCTGCCGCCTTGCAGGCCGCCGGATTCACGGTGTTTCGGTTGTGAGCGCACAGACTGCCCTCGTGAAGAGCTGCGGCCATCGTCATGGCCCGGGCGGCGGCTTGGTAAGCGACCTGGGCGGCCGGCCCATGCTCGTCTCGGCCGGCACGTGGGGAAGCTTCCCGCCGCCAACCTGAGGGCCAGCCGCTCCGTGGCCTCGCCGCACCCCACCCCCTTACACCCATGACCGCTGCCTTCCCCATCACCGACCGGCCCGTGCGCTTTGCGCTCGTGGGCTGTGGCCGCATCTCCGCCAACCACTTCACGGCCCTGGCCGAGCACGCCGGCCGGGCTGAACTCGTGGCGGTGTGCGACACGGATGCCGCCCGTCTGCAGGCGGCGGTGGAGCGCACCGGCGCCCGGGGCTTCGACTCGCTGGATGCCTTGCTGGCTGGCTGCGACGCCGACATCGTGGCCCTCACCACGCCCAGCGGCCTGCACCCGCAGCAGGCCATCGCCTGCGCGCGGGCCGGGCGCCATGTGCTGAGCGAAAAGCCCATGGCCACCAAGTGGGACGAGGGCGTGGCCATGGTGCGGGCCTGCCGTGATGAAGGCGTGAAGCTGTTCGTCGTCAAGCAGAACCGGCTGAACGCCACGCTGCAACTGCTCAAGCGGGCCATTGACGCCAAGCGCTTTGGCCGCATCCACATGGTGACGGTCAACGTCTTCTGGACGCGCCCGCAGAGCTACTACGACGATGCCCCCTGGCGCGGCCGCTGGGATCTGGACGGCGGCGCCTTCATGAACCAGGCCAGTCACTACGTGGACATGGTGGACTGGCTGGTGGGCCCGGTGGACAACGTGCACGCTTACACGGCTACGCAGTTGCGCGACATCGAGGCCGAAGACAGCGGCGTCATGAGCTTGCGGCTGCGCGCGGGTGGCCTGGCCTCCATCAACGTCAGCATGCTCACCTACCCGCGCAACCTGGAAGGCAGCATCACCGTGCTGGGTGAGCGCGGCACGGTGCGCATTGGCGGCGTGGCGGTCAACCGCATCGAGCACTGGGAGTTCGACGAGCACCGTCCAGAGGACGACACGGCCAAGGACGCCAGCTACGCCCCCACCTCGGTCTACGGCTTCGGCCACCCGCTGTACTACGCCAACGTCATCGACACCCTTCGCGGCCAGGCGCATGCGCAGGTGGACGGCTACGAGGGCCTGCGTTCGCTGGAAGTCATCATCGCCGCCTACCGCAGCGCCCGCGACGGCCAGCGCGTGGGTTTGCCGCTGGTGTTCTGAACGGTTGTTGATCGTGTCTGCAGCCACCGCTCCGTTCTGGGCCCATGCCAGCGCCATCGTCGACGAGGGCGCGCGGATCGGGGCCGGCACCCGGGTGTGGCACTTTGCCCACGTGTGTGCCGGCGCGCGGATTGGCGAGGGCTGTTCGTTGGGGCAGGGCGTGTTTGTCGGCAATGACGTGGTCATCGGCCGCAACGTCAAGATCCAGAACCAGGTCTCGGTCTACGACGCGGTGACGCTTGAAGACGATGTGTTCTGCGGGCCGAGCATGGTGTTCACCAACGTGCACAACCCGCGCGCGGCCGTGGTGCGCAAGAACGAGTACCGGCCCACGCTGGTGAAGCGCGGTGCCACGCTCGGGGCCAACTGCACCGTGGTCTGCGGCACCACGGTGGGGGCATTCGCATTTGTCGGTGCGGGCGCGGTGGTGTCACGCGACGTGCCGGCGTACGCGCTGGTGGTGGGCGTGCCGGCACGGCGGGTGGGCTGGATGAGCGCCCACGGCGAGCGTCTGCCGCTGCCTGTCAGCGCGCCGGCCGGCCAGGTGCTGGAGGCTGCCTGCCCGGCCACGGGTGCGCGTTACCGCTTGGTGGGGGACGTGCTCACGGCGCTGGACGCCGCAGTCTGATGCGGCCTCCAACCTCGCCCACTGATCGCACCTCCGCCCCCGCCCTGACCCGCACCACGACACCCCGAAGGTCCTCATGCAGTTCACCGACCTGAAGACCCAGTACGCTGCGCTCAAGGGCGACATCGATGCCCGCATCCAGCGCGTGCTGGACCATGGCCAGTACATCATGGGCCCGGAGGTGGCGGAGCTGGAGGCGGCGCTGGCGGCGTTCACCGGGGCTCGGCACTGCGTCACCGTGGCCAGCGGCACCGAGGCCCTGCTGATCGCGTTGATGGCGCTGGACTTCAAGCCCGGTGACGAGGTGATCACCAGCCCCTTCACCTTCGCCGCCACGGGCGAGGTGATCGTGCTGCTGGGTGGCAAGCCGGTGTTCGTGGACGTGGAGCCTGGCACCTGCAACCTGGACGCCTCGCTGGTGGAGACGCGCATCACTGCACGCACCCGGGCGATCATGCCCGTCAGCCTGTACGGCCAGGTGGCCGACATGGCAGAGCTCAACGCCATCGCCGCGCGCCACGGGCTGGCGGTGATCGAAGACGCGGCGCAGAGCTTCGGTGCCAGCTACCAGGGGCAGCGCAGCGGGGCGCTTTCGACCATCGGCTGCACCAGCTTCTTCCCGAGCAAGCCGCTGGGCTGCTACGGCGACGGCGGTGCCCTGTTCACCGACGACGACGCCCTGGCCCAGGCCGCGCGCGAGATCCGCGTGCACGGCCAGAGCGCGCGTTACACCCACACGCGCATCGGCGTGGGTGGGCGCATGGACACGCTGCAGTGCGCCATCGTGCTGGGCAAGCTGGGCCGCTTTGAGTGGGAGCTGCAGCGCCGTGCTGAGCTGGGGGCGCGCTACACCGCGGCGCTGCAAGGCCTGCCCGGCCTGCGCACGCTCACCGTCAAACCCGACCGCGACTGCGTCTGGGGCCAGTACACCGTGTTCGTCGACGAGCGATCGCGCGTTCAGACGGCGTTGAAGGAAGCGGGTATCCCCACCGCCGTGCATTACCCCAAGCCCCTGCACCACCAGGTGGCCTACGCCGCCCATTGCTGCCCGGACTGCTGCCCTGTGAGCGTGGACGTGGCCGGCCGGGTGCTGAGCCTGCCCATGAGCGCCGATCTCACCGAGGCCGACCAGGACCGGGTGGTGTCGGCCTTGCGCCAGGCCCTGACGGGCTGAGCGCCGGCCCGGCACGGCGGCCCTAGGCGACGCGCCATGTCGCGCCCCTCCTTCCTCTCCAGTGTCTTCACCGTGGCCGGCGGTACGGCCGTAGCCCAGGCCATCGCGCTGGGCGCGCTGCCTTTCATCACGCGGCTGTACCCGCCTGAGCTCTACGGCGGCTTCGTCATCTTCCTGGCCTGGGGCGGCTTCCTGCTGCCCGTGGTGTGCGCCCGCTTCGAGGTGGCCATTGCGCTGCCATCCAGCCTGCGCGCGGCCTCGGCGGTGGCCTGGGGCAGTCTGGGCATTGCCGTGGTCCTGTCCATGCTGTGTGCGCTGGCAGTGGCCGCGGCCTGGGCGCTGTACCCGCCGGCCCGGGTGGCCGCCCTGGCCCTGCTGCCGCTGTACGTGCTGCTGGGCGGGG
>CAISJH010000723.1 GCA_903885585.1 uncultured beta proteobacterium | reverse complement strand
CCGGGCCTCGAGCGACCAACGCGTCAGCTGGGCTCGGTCCAGAGCTGCGGCCACAGCCGCGTCGATGAAGGCAGCCTCGTCGCCCAAGGGCACCCGCTGCCCGTTGAGCCCAGGCTCGATCAGCTGGGAAGCAGCGGCATGGTCAAAAGCCACCACCGGCACACCGCTGGCCATGGACTCGGTGACGACGTTGCCAAAGGTCTCCGACATGCTGGGAAACAGGAACAGATCAGCCGAGGCGACGTGGCGCGCGAGGTCATCACCTGAGCGCTGACCCGCGAAGTGGTAACCCGGCCGCCGCGCCTGCAGGGCAGAACGCAAGGGTCCGTCACCCACCAGCACCATGCGCGCGCCCGGCACCTTCTGCGCCAAAGCATCGAAGGCGCGCAACAGCAGTTCCAGGTTCTTCTCAGGCGCAAGACGCCCCATGCACAGCACGGCCAGGCCCTCGGGCGCCACCGTCCAGGAGCGGCGCAGCGCCTCGTCGCGGTGGCGCGGATGAAAACGCTCGGTGTCCACGCCGCGCGACACCACCCGCAACCCCTCAAATCCACAACGCTCCAGATCCTGCAGCAGCGCGGGCGTGGGCACGAAGGTGCGACGCGTCGCGTTATGGAACTTGCGCAGGTAGGCCATGATCGGCTTGTGCAGCCAGCCAACGCCGTAGTGCTGGCTGTAGGCATGAAAGTTGGTACGGAAGTCAGACGTCACTGGCAGCTTCAGATGCCGACAGGCCTGCAGGGCCGACCATCCCAAGGGCCCTTCGGTAGCGATGTGCACGATGTCCGGCCGGCTCATGGACCACAGGCGCACCAGCGCCCGCTTGGAAGGCACGCCCATGCGCAGGCTGGGGTAGCGTGGCACCGGCAGGCCGCGCATCAGCACTTCATGGAAGCGTTCTTGGGCTTCGGGTGTCTCTTGCGCTCCCGGCTGACGTGGCCGCACCAGCTGCACATCGTGGTTGCGTGCGTGCAAACCCTCCACCAAGCGCGACAGCGTCATCGACACGCCGTTGACCTCGGGCGGATAGGTCTCGGTGACAAAGGCCACGCGCATGGAGCGGCTGAAGGCCGGGTACTCATGCACCAGCAGGTCCGGCCCGGCTTCACTGACGTTGGTGTCCATGGCTTCGGATGCTGAAGTCGAATTGCGACCACCGGATGACAGCTTCGCGACAGATCCGTCACATGCTTGTCACCGGAATTTCACGCGCCGCGCCGAACATCGGCCGCGCCCTGTCAGAGGGCGATTCAACTCATCCGAGGAACGCCGTGAAAGACTTCCTGAAAGCCTTGCAAGTCCAGCGCTGGGACGACCACCGCTACTACCACCACAGCCGCATCAACCAGAGCCTGCACCTGCTCAGCGCCATCAGCTTCGTCGCGGCCTACGTCTTGTTGTTCATCGAGCCCGCCTGGTCAGCCATCCTGGCCTGGTGCGTGTCCATGGTGTCTCGCCAGGCCGGTCACTTCTTCTTTGAGCCGCGGGGCTACGACCATGTGAACCAGGCCACCGATGAGCACAAGGAGGAGATCAAGGTGGGCTACAACATCCGCCGCAAGATCGTGCTGATGGTGGTGTGGGTGGCCCTGCCCGTCACCTTATGGGCAACCCCCTCGCTGGGCGGGCTGATCGAGCCGGCCGTCACCTTCAGGGATTACCTTCAAGACGTGGGCATGTCCTGGCTCGCCCTCGGCGTGGCCGGCCTGGTGGTGCGGGTACTGCAGCTGTGGATACAGGACGGCCTGATGACCGGATTGGTGTGGGCCACCAAGATCATCACCGACCCGTTCCACGACATCTGGCTGTACCACAAGGCTCCGCTGTATTTGCTGAAGGGCGAGCTCATCGACCCGATGACGCACGCCCAGCGTCACTGAACCGCCGGGGCGCCT
>CAISJH010000722.1 GCA_903885585.1 uncultured beta proteobacterium | reverse complement strand
GGCTGCTTTTGGTGACCTGCCCACCATCGCCGAGGCCGGCGTAGGTCTTGGCCTGGAGAAATACGACGTCTCGCCCTGGTTCGGTGTGTTCGCGCCGGGCGCCACACCGCCCGAGGTGCAGGAGCGCTACAGCGCGGCGGTGCGCCAGGCCGTGGCTGACCCGGGCGTGGCCGAGCAACTCGCCCGCCAAGGCGCCGAGGCCATGACCAACACCCCCGCGGAATTCCGCCGCCTGCTGCAGGCCGAGATCGCCAAGTGGGCCGCGGTGGTGAAGTTCGCCAACGTCAAGCCGGATTGAGGCTCAGGGCAGGAAGTTGGCCAGCCGTTGCCCCACGCGCAGGCCTTCGACCTGCGCAAAGTGGGCATCCCTGCTCAGCAATGCCGCGCCCGTCCAGCGCGCTGGCGGCGATCCACAAGTCGTTGGTCGGAATCGGCAGTCCTTTGCGGCGCAGCGCCGCGTAGACCAGCGCATAGCTGTCCGCTGTGATAGCGCTGATTGGGACTGTTTCCACTCTCGGTGAGGCCAGGAAGCGCGCCAACTCTTCCCGGTTACGGGCCTCCCGGGTACCTGCAGCAAAGCCGGCCAGCAGTTCGCCCAGCACCACGCTGTTCACCAGAATCCTGTCGGCCCAGGCCAGAACCTCGGCCGTGTCGGCATCACCCAGCTTGAAGGCCGTGTAGGCGATGGTGTCGATGAGGATGGGGCGCATCGATCGCAATCCTGAAGTCAGGCAGGCTGCTTCCAAAGCCCGGGGTCGACCTCGTCGAACCCTGAAGTCGCCTGCTGGAACTCGGCCAGGTCTTCCGCGCTCCAGGTGCCCGCCAGCGCGTCCAGGTCACTGTGTCGACGCCGCTGGCGTCCCCCAGCCCCGCACAGGCTCTCGTCAATCAGGCGCAGCACAGTCGCATTGAGACTGGCCTTGTCCTGTTGGGCGCGGGCTTTGAGGGCCGCCAGGGCCTGTTCGTCCAGGCCCCGGATGCTCAGGTTGTGCATGACTTCACCTCGTGCCATCAAATTGCTATCAATGATGGTAGCGCCGAGGCTGCTGCCGAGCGCGCGCCCTCAACCCAGCGCGCTTCGCCCCGCCGCCAGCATCGCCTCCAGCATGTCCAGCCGAGGATGCATCGGCCGCGGGTAGCCCACGCGGCTGTGCGTCAGGCTGGCGCCCAGCATCGCCTGGGCGATCTGGTAACTCACGGGGCCGGGGTTGACGATGGGCACAGGCAGGCGCTGCTGCAGCCATGCATGCGCCTGGTGCATGGTGGTGGAGCCCAGGATCAGCACCTCGGCGCCGTCTTGCTCGATGGCCTGGCGGCCTGCCGCCTCCAGCAGCGGGAAGACCTCTTCCTCCTTGCCCGACAACAGGGCCTGGTTGTCTGGCGGCACCTCGATGGCGCGCACCGAGGCGCACTTGTGGTGCAGCCCGAGTTCGTCCAACGCTTTCTTGTACAGCGGCTTCCAGCGGCTGGCCATGGTGAGGATGGAAAAGCGGTCGCCCAGCATCAGGGCGGTGAGCATGGACACCCGGCCCGGGCCGAACACGGGGATGTCCAGCACCGAGCGCAGTGCGGCCACGCCGGAGTCGCTCATGGTGTCGATGCACACCGCGTCGAAGCCTTCGTCCTGCGCGCGGCAGCCAGCCTCGAAGTTGGCCGCGTCGGCCAGCACGAAGTCGTGGTGGCTCGAGTAGTTCACCGGCCCGGCCTTCACCGGCCGGTAGACGAACTCGATGCCCGGGCCGAAGGACAGCCCGGCCAGCTGCTGCTGGCGCAACAACAGGTTCTCGGCCGACATGGCGAAGGGCACGATGACGAGGATGCGGCGCGTGGGCGAGCCAACACGCTCGGTCGGCTGCTCGTGCTTTGGCACAGAGGCGGGGTCTTGCATGGGGGCCTTGGATGAGGGTCTTGCAGGGCGGGCGTTGGACAGGGATGGGGGCAATCGGCCTGTGGAGTGGGTCTGGACAGGAAGCCGCTCAGGCCGCCGGGCCCTGGCGCCACGCGTCGAGGATCTCCGCCCCCGTGGCGGCCCACAAGCCTTCGTGGCCCATGATGTGGGCCAGGGCTTCTTCCAGCGCGCCGATCCGGTAGGGCTGGCCGATGGCCCAGGGGTGCAGCGAGATCGCGACGATGCGGCCGTTGCCGGCGGACGCCTCGCGGTACAGGCCGTCGAACTGGTCGATCAGCGCGTCACGGAAGTCGTCCTCGGTGTGGTGGTTCTGCACCAGGATGGTGTGGTCGTCGATGTCGATGGGGTGGGGCATAGCCACTAGCCCTGGGCCGGCAGTCACGCCTGAGGCGCCGCCCTGCCCGGGGACATGTTGGTAGTGCGCGGGCGAGGGCGCCAAGGCACCTTGCACCGTGCGCACGGGGTAGGGCATGTCGTCGTTGACCCAGTCGCACACGTAGTCCAGCCCGGCCTCGGCCAGCAGGTCCAGCGTGGTGTGGGATTGCGACTTGGCCGGCGACAACCAGCCGCGCACGCGCTGGCCGGTAGCGGCTTGCAGGATGTCCTGCGACTGGGCGATCCAGGCGCGCTCCTGCTCCACGGGCAGCGCGCCGTGGTGCAGGTGGTCCATGTCCAGGCCATGGCCGAGGAGCTCCCAGCCCTGGTCCAGGCAGGCCTTGACGAGCGAGGGGTAGCGCTGGGCCACGGCCGCGTTGCACGGCGCCGAGGCGCGGATGCCGTGGCGCCCCAGGGCCTGCATCACGCGGTGGATGCCCACGCGGTTGCCATAGTCGCGCAGCGTGTAGTGGCGCAGGTCCGGGTAGGCGGTCTGCATGGCGCCCGGTGGCTTGAAGGGCTGGCCCTTCATGTTGAGCGGGAACCACTGCAGCGAGACGGTGACCCACAGCGCGATGCGGGCGCCGCCCGGCCAGGCCACGGGCGGGCGCTGCGGCAGCATGGACCAGTCGTAGCGGTCATGGTCCATCCCGTGACGGCGCAGCGGGTAGTCCAGGTAGTCGGCGGGCAAGGGGGTGGGGGCGTTCATGCGAGGGTCCTCCGCGAGGTGCAGCGGGCCACAGATGCTTGAGGTGTTGAGGCACAGGCGGTGGTGTGGCTCATGACGCCTCCCCGATCGCTTCACCAATAGGCTCGGCCGCAGCGGCGAAGGCGTCGTGGTAATGGGTGTTGAAGTGGTGCGCGATCTCGCGGCCCGTGGCCAGCCACACGCCCTCGTGGCCGGCGATGTAGGCCAGCGCCTCCTCGAAGGCGGCCAGGCGGTAGGGTTGGCCGATGAGGTAGGGGTGCAGCGGGATGCACATCACCGTGCCCGAGTGCTCGCCCTCCTGGTACAGGCGGTCGAACTGGCGCTTGAGGATGTCGCCGTAGCGCCGCGGCGAAACGAGGTTGACGTTGTAGACGATGGTGTCGTTCATCTCCAGTGAATAGGGGATGCTGGCCAGGCGCCCCTGCTTGACCTTCACCGGGCCAGGCTGGTCGTCGTGGAAGAGGTCGCACACGTAGGTGAGGCCCATCTCGGCCACCAGGTCCATGGTGCGCTCGGTGTAGGTCAGGGCGGGGGCCAGCCAGCCGTCGAGCTTCTGGCCGGTGTGGTCGCGGATGGTGTCGATGGAGTCCTGGATGACGGCGCGCTCCTGCGC
>CAISJH010000721.1 GCA_903885585.1 uncultured beta proteobacterium | reverse complement strand
TGCCCTGGGACTGCAGATGCGCGGCCATGCGCCGCGACTGGTCCATGAGCTGCGCCCAGGTGAAGTCGCGCACCACCCCGCCGCCCATGGGCTGGGTGAGGACGACGCGATCGGGGCCCGTGGCTTCCCAGTGGTACAGGCGCTGCAGCGCCAGCTTGTCGGCAGAGATTTCGGTGTTCATCTTGGCAGGGCCTGGCATCAGGCCTTCTTGGTGGGTGGATACCCGAGGCGGTCCCCAGGTTCAAAGCGCACAGCCTAGCCCGGTTGGCGCACACAGCGGGTGATGGTCTTCCCCGACGTGGGGGCTTGACGCCTCGGGGCGTCAGGCGATCTGGTCGCCTGGAGGCCTCAGGTGCCTGCGTCGTCAGGCTCGGCGTCGACCTGCTCCAGCACGGATTGAGCGGCCTGGAGCAGCGTCGCGGCGTCACGGTCGATCTGCGGTGCCAAGCGCTCGACCATGACGGCCAGGTGCTCGGGCTGCTCCATCATCGTCCAGACGATGGCCGAGACGGCGCAGATATCGCGCGGCGAAGACAGTTCGGGCAGCAGGCCCGAGCGCCGCACTTCCAGATGGTGCCGTACGCTGGATGCGGCCTCGGGTGCCAACTGCCAGGCCTCGCAGAGCCGGGCACCCAGTTCGTCATGGCCCAAGCCAAAGCCCGCGCGCTCCAGCACCACCAGGTCCAGGTCCTCCGGCGCGGCCCGCATCATGGCCCGGTAGTGCTCCGGGGCGTGGCGGAAGAGGACCGCTTTGCCGCACTCCTCGAAGAGCCCAGCGGCGTGCGCTACGAAGGGCTCCAGGCCCATCTCGTACCCCAGCTGCTTCATCAGCGCGGCACGGCGCGCAGCGCGCGTCCACAGCAACTCGAGCTCGACAATGGGCGGAAAGGCCGCGCGCAAGCTCGTCTCATAGGTGATGGCGGCCACTTCCTTGATGCCCAGGAAAGTGAGTGCCTGCTGGACGCTGTTGATGCGCCCTCGCACGCCCGTCATGGTCGAGCCCACCGCCTTCATCACGGCGGAGGCCAGGGCCATGTCCGATTCGACCAACTGGCCGAGGGCCTTGAGGTTGATGTCGTCGTCCTGCAGCAGCCGGGAAAGCCGCACCAGGGCTGCGGGCATCGCAGGTATGTCCAGCTGGGTAAGGTCAGGGCCCTTGAGTGTGCGCATGGTCAGCCAACAGTATGCCCGGCGCCTGCGAGCGCTGGTTGGTTATGGCGGCCTGCGCGGGAAGGAAATGGCGGGCACCTGCCACCGACCAGAGCAAAAAAAACAGGCCCCAAATGGGGCCTGGATGCACGCGGGCTGGTCGGCGCATGCCCGGCAACAGCCCTGGTGTCGTTATGGCGTCTCCTCTATCCCCCCGCCTGCAGCAAGCCCAACCGGTGAGGGCTGGTCCGCTTGTGCGAGTGAGCGCAATGTAGGCGGCTGCGCCAAGGCCTTGCATCGGGAATAACCCGGCGCGCCTGCCAGCTTCAGCTGGCCGCCAGGATCCAGCCTGCGGCGCGCTCGGCAATCATCAGCGTGGGCGAGTTGGTGTTGCCGCTGGTGATGGTGGGCATCACACTCGCGTCGGCCACGTGCAGGCCACGCACGCCGCGCACCGCCAGGCGAGGGTCCACCACGGCGTCGGGGTCGTCGGGTCGGCCCATGCGGCAGGTGCCCACGGGGTGGAAGATGGTGGTGCCGATGTCGCCGGCCAGGCGCGCCAGGTCCTCATCGGTCTCGAACTGCGCGCCGGGCTTGAGCTCCTGCGGACGGTACGGGGCCAGCGCCGGCTGGGCCACGATGCGCCGCGTCAGTCGCAGCGACTCGGCAGCCACGCGGCGGTCTTCCGGCGTGCTGAGGTAGCGTGGCTCGATCAGCGGCGCCGCCTTGGGATCGGCACTGGCGATGCGGACTTGCCCGCGGGCCGTGGGGTTGAGATTGCACACGCTGGCGGTGAAGGCGTTGAAACGGTCCAGCGGCTCGCCGAAGGCTGGCAGCGACAGCGGCTGCACGTGGTACTGCACATTGGCCCAGCTGCGATCGCCGGACGAACGGGCGAAAGCCCCGAGCTGTGAGGGCGACATGCTCATGGGCCCGCTGCGCTTGAGCAGGTACTCCAATCCGATCAAGGCTTTACCAAAGGCCGAGGACGCCATGGTGTTGAGCGTCTTCACGCCTTCGACCCCGTAGACGGCCCGGATCTGCAGGTGATCCTGCAGGTTCTGGCCCACCCCGGGCAGCGCGTGCACCGGTGCGATGCCGTGGGCATGCAACAGCGGCGCCGGCCCGATGCCCGAGAGCTGCAGGATCTGCGGCGTGCCCAGCGCGCCAGCGGCCATCACCACCCCGCGGGTGGCGCGCGCCCCGCGCGGCGCGCCGGCGGCCGGCAGCAACTCCACCCCGGTGCACTGCAGCTGGCCGTCACCCGCCCGCTCCAGCACCAGACGCTGCACCTGGGCGCCCGTCCAGACCTGCAGGTTGGGGCGCTGGATCACCGGGCGGAGAAAAGCCTTGGAGGCGTTCCAGCGCAGGCCGCTGCGCTGGTTGACCTCGAAGTAACCCACGCCCTCGTTGTGGCCGGTGTTGAAGTCTTCGGTGGCCGGGATGCCGGCCTGCTGGGCCGCGGCGCTGAAGGCGTCCAGGATGTCCCAACGCACGCGCGGGCGCTCGATGCGCCACTCGCCACCGCTGCCATGCAGCTCGCTGGCGCCGCGCCAATGGTCTTCATGCGACTTGAACACCGGCAGGCAATGCGCCCAGCCCCAGGTGTTGTCGCCCGTGAGTTCGGCCCAGCCGTCGTAGTCCCGCGACTGGCCGCGCATGTAGATCATGCCGTTGATGCTGGAACTGCCGCCCAGCACCTTGCCTCGTGGGTAGCGCAGCCGCCGCCCGTTCAGGCCCGGGTCAGGCTCGGTGAAATACAGCCAATCGGTGCGGGGATTGCCGATGCAATAGAGATACCCCACCGGAATGTGGATCCAGACGTAGTCGTCATGCCCGCCCGCCTCGATGAGCAGCACGCGGCGGTTCGGGTCGGCACTCAGGCGGTTGGCCAGCAGGCAACCGGCGGTGCCGGCACCGACCACGATGTGGTCATAGACAGGTAGTGATTCGTCGTCCAAGTCGAACTCCGGCAGGCGTGGCCGGCATGGTACTTCGCGGCGTCGGCGGCTTGACGACAGGGGCCGACTTGGGCGCTTTGCGCAGCGGTCTTGCGGCGGCTCAAGGCCCGACGAAGGGCGTCGGCACAAGCTTGTGTCCGTGTCTGCAGGCGGTGGACCGGAGGCAACGCATGGCGATCAAACGGCCCGTCTACGGGTTTTCACGGGGGACAGGAAAACAACACTCCTGGACATCAGGCTTTGTGGTCTGGTAATAGAAGCCTTGATAATCACCCGTTCGTGTATGGACGCCGCGCCTGTAGCTGAATGGTTCCGCTGGGTAGAAGCTCCACATGTGTTTTGAGTTTGAGAGATAAAGGGCTTTTCCCGTGGGAAACAAACTGTACGTAGGCAATCTGGCTTACTCCGTGCGCGACGATTCGCTGATGCAGGCGTTCGCTCAATTCGGCAGCGTCACCTCTGCCAAGGTGATGATGGACCGTGACACCGGCCGCTCCAAGGGCTTCGGCTTCGTGGAGATGGGCTCTGACGCGGAAGCGCAAGCAGCCATCAACGGCATGAATGGCCAGCCGCTGGAAGGCCGCGCCATCGTGGTGAACGAGGCCCGTCCTCGTGAAGAGCGTCCCGGCGGCTTTGGCGGCGGCGGCGGTAGCCGTGGCGGCTACGGCGGCGGCGGCGGTGGTGGTGGCGGCGGTTACGGCGGCGGCGGTGGTGGCGGCTACGGCGGTGGCGGCGGCGGCGGTGGCCGCAGCCCCTACGGCGGTGGTGGCGGCGCTGGCCGCGGTGGCTACGGCGGTGGCGGCAGTGGTACCGGCGGCGGTGGCCGTGGCGGCTACGGCGGTGGTGGTGGTGGCGGCGGTTATGGCGGTGGCGG
>CAISJH010000720.1 GCA_903885585.1 uncultured beta proteobacterium | reverse complement strand
GGCCTATCGGGCCTATGTGGACGGCGGCTGGCCCGCGCTGCCCTGTGACCCCGCCTGGGGCGGGCAGGGCCTGCCCATGCTGGTGGATGCCGCGGCGCGCGAGATGCTCGTGGCCTGCAACCACGGCTGGGTGATGTACCCCGA
The DNA here is from genome assembly GCA_903885585.1 of uncultured beta proteobacterium. GTDB lineage: Bacteria > Pseudomonadota > Gammaproteobacteria > Burkholderiales > Burkholderiaceae_C > Rubrivivax. Next base: position 4,032 of record CAISJH010000720.1, on the reverse strand, counting down.
CCTGCTGCATGGCGCCTACGAGACGATCAAAGCCCATGCCAGCGACGAGTTGAAGGTCCGCTACCTGGAAGAGGTGGCCACCGGCTGCACGCTGGCGGCCATGGCGCTCACCGAGCCGCAGGCCGGCAGCGACCTGGGCCTGTTGCGCACGCGCGCCGAGCCGCAGCCCGACGGCACTTTGAAGGTCACCGGCCAGAAGATCTTCATCTCCGGCGGCGAACACGACCTCACCGACAACATCGTCCACCTGGTGCTGTGCCGCCTGCCGGATGCACCGCCGGGCACCAAGGGCATCACCCTGGCTCTGGTGCCCAAGCTGCTGCCCGATGGCACGCGCAACGCCATGCATTGCGACGGCATCGAGCACAAGATGGGCATCCACGGCAGTGCCACCTGCGCCATGCGCTACGAGGGGGCTACAGGGTGGCTGGTGGGCGAGCCCCACCGGGGCCTGGCGGCCATGTTCCTGATGATGAACTCGGCGCGGCTGCATGTGGGTCTGCAAGGGCTGGGTCACCAGGAAATGGCCACGCAGAACGCGCTGCGGTACGCGCTGGAGCGGGTGCAGGGCAGGGCGGGTGGAGCCAGCAGTGCTGCCGACCCGATCGCGCTCCACCCAGCCATGCGCCACACCTTGCTGCGCCTGCAAACCTTGACCGAAGGTCAGCGGGTGATCGCCTACCGCGCCGCGCTGGCGCTGGACGAGGCAGCGCACCACCCGGATGCCGCGCGGCGTGGCGCCGCTTCAGCCCTGGCCGCGCTGATGACCCCCGTCATCAAGGCCTTCTGCACCCACCAGGGCTTTCAGGGCGCGAGCGCTGCGCTGCAGGTCTTCGGCGGCTACGGCTATGTGCGCGAGTACGGCATCGAGCAAACGCTGCGTGATGCCCGTATCGCGATGGTCTACGAGGGCACCAACGAGATCCAGGCCATCGACCTGTTGCAGCGCAAGGTGCTGGCTGACGGAGGGGCGGTGCTGCGGATGTGGCTGGACGAGGCCCGTTCGGAGGCTGCTCGCTGTGACGCCGCCGGTCTGAAAGAAGTCGCTTCGGTTCTGCGCGCCGAATGTGCTGCGGCCGAACAGGCTACCGCGGCCGTTGCAACTGCCTCCGCGCAGGACCGGGAGGCCCCGCTGCGCGTGGCCGATGACTACCTGATGGGCCTGTCCCACACGATGCTGGCCTGGGCGTTTGCGGCCAGCCTGCGTGCAGCCATGGAAGAGCCGGACGCCACCTGGGGCCGCGGGAAGGCCGAACGAATGAGCTACGGCCTGCAGTGGGTGGTGCCGCAGGCGGCGGTGCACTGGGCGCGGGTGCGCTCGGTGGACGTCTTGGCGCTTCCCGCCCTCAGCCCTTAGCCAACTCGGCCGAGCAGAAGGACCTCCATGAGGTCCTTCTGCACGTGCAACCGATTCTGGTTCCGGCCCGGCGCTTTGCGCCTTTACATCGCTGGCGCGATATGAGCCTGCACCGGAACAGCCTGCAGGGCCTGCGGCCCGCCGCCTGGGCCTTCAGCCCACGCGGCCGAGCAGAAGGTACTCCATGAGTACCTTCTGCACGTGCAGTCTGTTCTCAGCCTCGTCCCAGACGACGGATTGGGGGCCGTCGATCACGTCGGCGGCGACTTCCTCGCCACGGTGGGCGGGCAGGCAGTGCATGAACAGGGCGTCTGGCTGGGCCAGCTGCATCATCTGCGTGTCCACGCACCAGTCCGCGAACGCCGCGCGGCGCTGGGCGTTCTCGGCTTCGAAGCCCATGCTGGTCCAGACGTCGGTGGTGACCAGGTGCGCGCCTTCGCAGGCGGCCGCCGGGCTCTTGAAGACCTTCAGGCAGTTCGGGTTGGATACGCCGGCAAGGGCAGGGTCGATCTCATAACCGCTGGGCGTGCTCACATGCAGCGTGAAGCCCAGAATGTCGGCGGCCTGCAGCCAGGTATTGGCCATGTTGTTGCCGTCGCCCACCCACGCCACCGTCTTGCCCTGGATCGAGCCGCGGTGCTCGATGAAGGTGAAGATGTCGGCCAGGATCTGGCAGGGGTGGTACTCGTTGGTCAGCCCGTTGATGACCGGCACCCGTGAGTGCGCCGCAAAGCGCTCGATCTTGCTCTGCTCGAAGGTGCGGATCATCACCAAGTCCACCATGCGGCTGATGACGCGCGCGCTGTCCTCCACGGGCTCGGCGCGCCCGAGCTGGCTGTCACCCGTGGTCAGGTGGACCACCGAGCCGCCCATCTGGTACATGCCGGCCTCGAAGCTCACCCGCGTGCGCGTGCTGGCCTTCTCGAAGATCATGGCCAGCGTGCGGTCGGTCAGCGGTTGGTAGCGCTCGTAGTTCTTGAAGCGCGTCTTGATGATCTTGGCCCGCTCGAAGAGGTAGGCGTACTCCTCGCCGCGCAGGTCCTTGAACTGCAGGTAGTGCTTCATGAGCGCGTGCCCCGGCCTCATGCCGCTGTTTCGGCCAGGAAGGCCTTCACCAGCGGGCTCAGGATGGCAACGATCTGGTCGGCCTCCTCGGCCGAGAGGATCAGAGGCGGCACCAGGCGGATCACGCTGTCGGCCGTGACGCTGATCATCAGCCCGGCTTCTGCCGCGCGTCCGAGCAGCACGCCGCAGGGGCGGTCGAGTTCGATACCCAGCATCAGGCCGGCGCCGCGGATCTCCTTCACGCCGGGTAGCGCGCCGATCTCGCGCTCCAGTCCTGCCTTCAGGCGGGCACCCACGGTTGCGGCGTTCTCCATCACGCCGTCCTCGCGCATGATGCGCAGCGTCTCCACGCCCGCGCGCATGGACAGCGGGTTGCCACCAAAGGTGGTGCCGTGGTTACCCGGGCCCAGCACGCTCGAAGCCTTGGGGCCGGTGACCACGGCGCCGATGGGCACGCCCGAACCCAGGCCCTTGGCCAGCGGCATCACGTCGGGCACGATGCCGGCCCACTGGTGGGCGAACCACTTGCCCGTACGACCGATGCCGCACTGCACCTCGTCGAGCATCAGCAGCCAGTTGCGCTCGTCGCAGATCTTGCGAAGGCCTTGGAGGTACTCCCAGCGCGAAGGGTTGATACCACCCTCGCCCTGGATGGTCTCCAGGAACACCGCTACCACGTTGGGGTTGGTGCGCGCCACCTCCTCGATGGCCTCCAGGTCGTTCAGCGGCACGCGCACAAAACCCTCCACCAGCGGCTCGAAACCTTTCTGCACCTTGGGGTTGCCCGTGGCCGACAGCGTGGCGATGGAGCGGCCGTGGAAGGCCTTTTCGTAGACGATGATCTCGGGGCGTGTGATGCCGCGGTCGTGTCCGTACTTGCGCGCGATCTTCAGCGCGCCTTCGTTCGCCTCCAGCCCGGTGGAGCAGAAGAACACGCTGTCCAGGCCAGAGAGCTCGCACAGCGTCGCGGCCAGTTGCTCCTGCAGCGGCACCTCGTAGTAGTTGCTGCTGTGGATCAACTTGGCCACTTGGTCCTGCAAGGCCGGCACCAGCTTGGGATGAGCGTGGCCCAGGGTGTTGACGGCAATGCCGCCCAGCGCGTCCAGGTAGCGTCGCCCCTGCGTATCCCAAACCCAGCAGCCCTTGCCGTGCGACAGCGCGATCGGCAGGCGGCCATAGGTGTTCATCACGTGCGGCATGGGCCGGGTGAGGGGGAGGTCGGCGGGAGCGTTCATGGTCTCGGATCCTCGTCTGGACAGGAAAAGAAAAAGGGCCGGGGGCACCTTGCGGCGCTCATCCGGCCAGTTCCGATTCTAGGTTCGTGAGAAGGTGTCAGCGCCTTGCCAGCGCAGTCTGAGAAGCTCGCTTGATGCTGCGATGCAACAAGCTGAAGGCACAATGCTTTGGTGTTCCTTGGCGGAACATCGCTCCTGCGTCCGAAGGGACCGCGACTTCGGGTTCGCGGCTCCCAGGGCGTTGCCCCACCCGCGACACGGCATGAGTTCCCAGCGTCAAGTCTTCATCCAAGGCGTCACCCGCGAGGGCCGGACCTTTCGACCCAGTGACTGGGCAGAGCGCTTGGCCGGTGCCATGTCATCTTTCAGGCCCGG
>CAISJH010000719.1 GCA_903885585.1 uncultured beta proteobacterium | reverse complement strand
GTCCCCATGAACAGCGCCTCCTCCACGCTGTGCGTGATGAAGAACACCATCTTTCCGGTGTCCCGCCAGACCTTCAGGATGAGCTCCTGCGCGCGCTCGCGGGTCAGCGCGTCCAGCGCGCCCAGGGGCTCATCCATCAACAGGATGTCGGGGTCGCTGGTGAGTGCGCGCGCGATGCCCACGCGCTGTTGCATGCCGCCCGACAACTCGTAGGTGGCCGACTGCTCGAACTGCTCCAGCCCCAGCAGCTTGATGAACTGGCGCGCAATGCCTTCACTCTTGGCCTTGTTGTGCCCTTGAATCTGCAGGCCGAAGGCTACGTTTTCCAGCACGTTCAGCCAGGGCATCAGGGCGTGTTTCTGGAACACGACCGAACGGTCCGCACCCGGACCCGTGACCGCTCTTCCCTTGAGGGCGATCTCGCCCTCGCTGGGCGCCATGAAGCCGGCAATCAGGTTGAGCAGCGTTGATTTGCCGCAGCCCGATGCGCCCAGCGCCACCACGAAGTCTTTCTCATGGATCTCGAGATTGATGTCCTGGAGCGCATGAACGGGCGGTTTACCCTTCACCGGATAGAACACCGACACATTTCGGATGGCAAGTGCGGTCATGGGACGCCTTGAAGTGGACAACTGAAGTGCCGACCTGCCCTGTGCAGGTCAGCACTGGTGGCACAACAGTCGGCTTACTTGCCTGCAGCAGCCCGGGCGAACTCGGGGTTGACGAACTGGCTGTAGTCATCTGCAGTCTTGTTGATTCGACCTGCACTCTTGAGGAATTCGGCGGTGCCCTTGATGGTCTTGGCTGCGCCGCCGCCCATCCAGTTGGCGGACATGGTCACCTCGCCGTCCGGGTAAATCGTGCCATCCAGCATGGGCACGACTGCAGCCGGTGACACACCCACGTTCGCTGCAACAGCTCTGACTTTTGGTGAATCTGCATTCCATGCGGCCTTGTTCTTGTGGTAGTCCGCATTGATCTCGAATACGGCCCTCAGGAACTTGATCAAGCCGTCGCGGTTTTCAGCTGCGAACTTGGTGTTCGCAACCCATGCGTTGAAAGTGTGAAAACCCGCGGCTCTCGCGACTTCGCCCGCGGTGTACATCACCTTGCCGTTTTCACGCAACTTCGCTTGGACCGGAACCCACACGAAGGCGGCATCGATGGCGTTTTGTGCCCAGGCGGCGGCAATTTCGTTTGGCGACATGCCCAACAAGGTAATGTCCTTCTCGGTCATGCCGTTCATCTTCAACACGCCCATCAATGAGTAGTGTGCGGTCGAGCCGATCGGCGTCGCAATGCGCTTGCCTCTGAGGTCGGCAGGCTTGTCGATGCCAGAGCCATTTCTTGTGACCAGTGCCTCGGAGGAATCAATGACCTTGCCGGCAGCGATCATCTGATAGGGCAATCCGGTACTCAAGCCGGCTGACAGGGGAGAAGAGCCGATTTCAGAAATCTGAATGCCGCCAGAGGCCATGGCCGCATTGACTTCAGCGCCGGAAGCGAACTGTCGCAACTCAATCTTCCAGCCGGTAGCTCTCTCAAGGCTTCCATCGGCGATGAGCGCCTTGTAGGGAACGGGATCGCCAAAGTGGCCGATCAGCACCTTGGTTTGAGCAACTGCCTGGGTGACCAGGGAGAGGGTGAAAGCCGTGCCGATGATCAATGATTTCACGAGTCGTTTCATGGTGTTCATCCAGAAAAAGGGCTTGCAGACGTTGAGGGCTTGGTGCGGGCTCATCTGCCTTTGGGCAGGCGACCGCCGCAAATGCTAGGCACAAGAACTCCATTCAAATAGAGCCAGAATCGTATAGTTTTGGCGCCAGAATGTAAGTATTCAGACGTGCTCATCACGGGTGGCATCCACGCACCGAAGCGAGGCGAAGCCAGCGGCACCAGGCACCGTCATCGGCGCATGAGGCCAGAAATCGGTGCACGCGCCAGCGGAACCCAAAGGATCACGCCATGAGACAGAAGCAGGAGATCACCGACATTTGGGCCAAGCTGTTCCCGCAGTTCTCTGGCAGCAGCGGCACCCTGCAGGGCCAGGTGAAGGAGATGATGGTTCACTCCATCCTGATGGGCCTGGTGCCTGCCGGCGCCAAGGTGCCCACCAGTCGCGCACTGGCCGCTTTGCTCGGGCTGTCGCGCAACACGGTGTCGCTGGCGCTGCAGGTGCTGGTGGACAAGGGC
>CAISJH010000718.1 GCA_903885585.1 uncultured beta proteobacterium | reverse complement strand
CGCAGACGACCCAAGCCTCGGTGTCCTTCGCGCCGTTGCAGAGCCTGTTCGGCATCGTCACGCCCAGCGGCCTGCACTTCGAGCGCCACCACCAGGGCTGGTGGGACGTGGACCCCTCCAAGCACCGCCTGATGGTCAATGGCTCGGACGACACGCTCGTGAAGGCGCCCAAGGTTTTCACCATGGACGAGCTCATGCGGCTGCCCTCGGTGAGCCGTTTCCACTTCATCGAGTGCGGGGCCAACACCGGCATGGAGTGGGGCAACGTGGCCGTGCCCACCTGCCAATACAGCCACGGCATGATCAGCTGCAGTGAGTTCACCGGCGTGCCGTTGAAGATGGTGCTGGACATGTGCGGCGTGGACGTCAAGCGCGGCCGCTATGTGCTGGCCGAAGGCGCTGACGGCTCGTCCATGACGCGCACCATCCCCATGGAGATGGTGGAAAGCGGCGAGGTGCTGCTGGCCTACGGCCAGAACGGCGAGATGCTGCGCCCCGAGAACGGCTACCCCTTGCGCCTGGTGGTGCCGGGCGTGCAAGGTGTGAGCTGGGTGAAGTACCTGCGCCGCATCGAGGTGGGCGACCAGCCCTACGCCGCCAAGGACGAAGCCATCCACTACATGGACCTCATGCCCTCGGGCCTGCACCGCCAGTACTCCAGCATCCAGGAGTGCAAGAGCGTGATCACCACGCCCTCGGGCGGCCAGGTGCTGCTGGACAAGGGCTTCTACAACATCAGCGGCCTGGCGTGGTCGGGCCGAGGCAAGGTCACCCGGGTGGATGTCTCGGTGGACGGCGGCGCCAACTGGCGTACCGCGCGCCTGGAAACGCCCGTGCTCTCCAAGTGCCTGACCCGCTTCAACCTCAACTGGGTGTGGGACGGCAAGCCGGCGCTGCTCCAGAGCCGCGCCATGGACGAGACCGGCTATGTGCAGCCCACGTACCGCCAGGCCCGCGCCGTGCGCGGCACGCGCTCGATCTATCACAACAACAGCATCCAGACCTGGCTCGTGCAGGACAGCGGGGAGATGAAGAATGTCCAGCTCTCTTGATCCCCGCAGCGCGAAGATAAGGGCCTTCGGCATGAACCGACTGCACATCTCCCGCGTCGCCGCGACGCTGGCGCTGGTCAACGCCGCCCTGGGCGTGGCCGCACAGACGGCCAGCCCCTTCCCTGGCGTCGGCCGCGCCGCCACACCCAAGGAGATCGCCGCCTGGGACATCGACGTGCGCCCGGACTTCAAGGGCCTGCCCAAGGGCAGTGGCACCGTCGCCCAGGGCATGGACATCTGGGAGGCCAAGTGCGCCTCCTGCCATGGCGTGTTCGGCGAGAGCAACGAGGTGTTCTCGCCGTTGATCGGCGGCACTACCAAGGACGACATCAAGACCGGCCGCGTCAAGCGCCTGACCGACGAGTCCTTCCCGGGCCGCACCACCATGATGAAGGTGCCCACGCTGTCCACGTTATGGGACTACATCAACCGCGCCATGCCGTGGAACGCACCCAAGTCGCTGAAGACCGACGAGGTCTACGCCGTGACGGCCTACATGCTGAACATGGCCGAGGTGGTACCGGAGAACTTCACGCTGTCGGACCGCAACATGGCCGAGGTACAGAAGCTGATGCCCAACCGCAACGGCATGACCACCGACCACGGCATGTGGCCCGGCAAGGGGCTGGGCAACGGCGGCAAGCCCGATGTCAAGGCCACGGCCTGCATGAAGAACTGCGCAACCGAGGCCAAGGTGGCCTCGTTCCTGCCGGACCACGCCCGCAACGCCCACGGCAACCTGGCCGAGCAGAACCGCATGGTGGGAGCCCAGTTGGGCGCGGACACCACCAGGCCCGCCGCGCCCGCTGGCGCAGCGCCAACCACACGCCCTGCGGCGCCCGAGGCCAAACCTGCAACAGCGGCCAAGACCGCGGGTGGTGGCGCGGAGTCAGCTGCTGCACTGGCCCTGTTCAGCAAGCACAACTGCACGGCTTGCCACGCCGTGGACCGGAAGGTCCTGGGCCCCTCCATGCAGGAAGTGGCCAAGAAGTACGCAAGCCGTGCCGACCGGGTGGAATACTTGAGTGGCAAGATTCTGGGTGGCGCCGCAGGGGCCTGGGGCGCGATCCCCATGCCCGCCCAGAACATTCCCAAGGCCGATGCCCAGGCACTGGCCCAATGGGTGGCCAGCGGTGCGGCCAAGTAGCGCACCCACAGCCGCAGCTTCTTGATCTTCAAAGCGACAAGATCCATTCCCAGCACGATCAACAGTACGATCCCCCGACCGTTCAGAAGGAGAACCCCATGAAGACCAATCGCCGCGAGATGCTCGCGCAAAGCGCCACCCTGATGGGCCTGCTGGCCACCGCCGGCCTGCTGCCTCAAACCGCTCACGCCGCCTGGACCCAGGCCGCCTTTGAAGCCAAATCGGTGGCCGATGCCATCAAGGCACTGGGCGGCGGTGCCGCCGTCGAGAGCAAGGACATCACGCTCACCGGCCCGGACATCGCCGAGAACGGCGCCGTGGTGCCCGTGGGTTGCTCCACCAACCTGCCTGGCGTCAAGCGCATGGCCATCCTGGTGGAAAAGAACCCCAGCGTGCTGGCGGCCGTGTTCGACGTGAGCGACGCCGTGGACGCCAACTTCAGCACCCGGGTCAAGATGGGCCAGTCGTCCAACGTCTTCGCCGTGGCCATGATGGGCGACGGGCGCGTGCTGTTCAGCGGCAAGGAAATCAAGGTCACGCTGGGCGGGTGTGGCGGCTGACGCTCAGGCCCGCGACCCCGTAACCACGCACCAACACCTCAATCAAGGAGAAACACCATGGCAGACCCGATGCGCATCCGCGCCCAGATGGCTGGCGACAAGGCCAATGTGCGCGTGCTGATGAGCCACGAGATGGAGACCGGCCAGCGCCGTGACTCAGCAGGCAAGACCATTCCGGCCTGGTTCATCCAGGAAGTGACCGCGCTTCACAACGGCAAGCAGGTCATGCGCGCCGAATGGGGCACACCGGTCTCGAAGAACCCGTTCCTGCAGTTCTTCGTCAAGGGCGCCAAGGCCGGCGACAAGATCGCAGTGACCTGGGTGGACAACAAGGGCGCCAAGCGCACCGACGAAGCCACGGTGAGCTGACGCTGAGCCCTGTCGATTCGCGTCGCACGACGTAAAACGCCAGAGGGCGGGCCAAGAACCCGTCCCGTGAACCGGGGTGATCACACATCACCGCCACGAGAGGAGACACATGAGACAACTGACCATCGCCGGCATCGCCATTTGCGCTGCCATGTCCGCGGGCGCCCTCTGGGCGCAGGCCAAGTCTGCCGCTGACGGGATCGCCGAGTACCGCAAGCTGCTCGAAGACGGCAACCCCGCCGAGCTGTTTGAGGCCAAGGGCGAGGGCCTGTGGAAGCAGAAGCGCGGCCCCAAGAACGCCTCGCTGGAAGCTTGCGACCTGGGCAAGGGCCCGGGCGTGGTCAAGGGCGTGTTCGTCGAGTTGCCACGCTACTTTGCCGACACGGGCAAGGTCATGGACCTGGAAACCCGGCTCGTGCACTGCATGAGCACGCTGCAAGGCCTGGATGGCGCGGCCATCGCCAACACCCGATTCGGTCAGGGTGAGATGGCCAACGTCACCGCGCTGGCCACCTGGGTGGCGACCGAGTCCCGGGGCATGCGGTTCAATCTGCCGCAGGCCCACCCAGAAGAGCGCCGCAGCTTCGAAATCGGCAAGCGCGCCTTCTTCTTCCGAGGTGGCACGCACGACTTCTCCT
>CAISJH010000717.1 GCA_903885585.1 uncultured beta proteobacterium | reverse complement strand
TGGTTCGGTACCGGGGAGCCTGATCCCAGAGGCCCTGGCCTATGAGTCCACACCGGCTGCAGCAGCCTTTGCGGTCGTGCACCTTCACATCCGCTTGATGGACTTGTTGCACCTCGGATCCCAACACCGCCGTGCGCAGTTCGTTCGAGAAGGCGGCTGGGTTGGACACTGGGTTGCGCCCTGAGCCTCCTCAACCCGAGGTGGTTCACTGGACGCCGTCCTTCAGCGCTGTGGCAAGCACACGCGGGAGTGGTCAGCGCCCCAATTCCACGGCCAAGCTCGCCGGCAACGCCGTCTTGTTGGTCCACATCCAGCAGTAGTCCTGGGCCACCGACGCTTTCAGCACATCCTGGCCGCCGCTCACCTGAGCTCGCTTAGCGGGGAAGACCACGTCTTTGCCCACGTGGTAGTGGATGTTGAAGTCCAGCAGTGCGTCGGCATTGAAGCTCCAGCGAACCGCTTCTCCCGCGGACACCTTCCCGCAGATCTCCACGAACTTGCCAGCGGCAATTTGGGTCTTGTGGACGAATCGGCTATCTGCCGTCCATGCAATGTCGACGATGTTGGCTGCTGCAGCACACACGGGCCACAAGAGCGCTGTCAGCACAGCGCTGCTGCTCCGAACCTTCTGACGACTCATCATCTTGTACTCCGGCTGGAGGTCGCGCCCTGGCCCAGGTAGGGCACGGCGCACCCGTGACTGTGCAGGCACTTCATGTCTGGCGCCTGGACTTGAAGTAACTGCTGAAGACACGTGTGCTGCCGTCCTGGGCGATGAGCAGCACGTCGTAGGGGTCCTGCCGGTTGCCGTATGCAGGACCGTCCATTCCCGGTGAGCCGTGGGGCATGCCGGGCACGGCGAGGCCTATGGCATCGGGACGCTCCTTGAGCAGGCGCTGGATGTCGGCGGCAGGGACGTGGCCTTCGATCGCGTAACCGCCCACAAGCGCCGTGTGGCACGAACCCAGCTTGGCTGCGATCTTCAGTCGAGCCCGGGCAGCAGTGTTGCCCACGTCGTGCACCTTGACTCTGAAGCCGTTGGCCTCCAGGTGGGTGATCCAGTCCTTGCAGCAACCGCAGGTCGGGCTCTTCCACACCTCGGCAAAGATGGTGGGGCCCTGCGCCAGGGCTGCACTGGGCCGCCAGAGCAGGGCGACGACGCCCGCCAGCGATCCCAGCAGTGCTCGCCTTGGTTTCATGACCTACTTGCCTTCTCGAATCTGATTGCACCCATCATGCCCGCTTGGCAGTGCCCTGAGTGGGAGCGAGCCTACTGTAGGGTAGCCATATGCAGGCTTACACCGCGGCACCCTCCGACCCTATGCCGCGGTGGCGTGCCAGTTCAAGACCTCCAGGCCCTGTACGCGTGAGAACTCTTCGACGTTGCGAGTGACCAGGGCTGCCCCGTGCCGCAGGGCAGTGGCCGCGATGAGCGTGTCATGTGGACCGATGGGCCGCCCTTCCGCCTCCAGCCTCGCGCGCAGGGCGGCGGCCACCTGGGCGCATGCATCGTCAAAGTCCAGCACCACCAAGGGCGCGATGAAGCGGCTCAGTGCCTCCAACCGAGGCTGCGCGGCCGCTGCCGGAAGACGCATCAGGCCGTAGCGAAGTTCGTACAGAACCAGACTAGGCAGTGCCACCTGGGACGGTGGCAATGCCTGCAGTCGCGGCACGACGGCAGGGTCACCCCGAAAGTAGTAGCTGACGGTGTTGGTGTCCAACGCCAGCATGGGTCAGAACGTCATGCGTGGGCTGTCGGCTGGCTGGCTGGCTTGCGCCCGCGGTTCGCTCAAGGGGAAGTCAGGAAACGCACCCGCCAGGGTCAGGCAATCCTGCGGCCACTTGTCCTGAGCATGCCGGCGTATCAACTGCGACACCCACCGGCTCCTGGACATGCCCGAGCGGCTGGCCGCGTCCGACAGTGCCTTGTCGGTTTCATCGTCGAGGTACAGCGTGACTTGCGACATGTTGGTGGAGCGACCACAATATATGTGCGAGTATATGTGCCCCGGATGGGAGCCTGCGGTCGAGTTCTTGCCGCGCTTGCAGAACTCTCGAAACCGTCAGTGGCTGGCCACGACGGCGGGCCACGGTGGGCAGGCCGTGGGCTCCATCGCGCTTGATGGAGAGGACCTTGGGAGCGGCCAAGCCCACTTACGCGGGTTCATGCAGGAGGAGGCTGCCTCCCAGGAAGTGGTGCAAGTCTTCACCGCGGCAAGGCGCGAAGGGTGAAGCCCGTAACGGCTTGCCGCTGGGCGGCCGGGCACCCGGCGCAGGGTTTGCCTGTCGGTGCAGACACCTGCGCTGCTTACCCTGCCAGAATAGGCTTGCCAGTCAAAGAGGCGACATCAGCGTCGGGCTTGTCCCGAGGCACGCCGGCCCCAGTGAAAGGACAGCCATGAACGTCAAGCGCGCCATCGAGTTCACCGAGAAGAGTTTTCTGGTGCTGATCGCCTTCTTCACGGTGGTGGCCATGTGGCAGGAGGTGATGCTGCTGCTGGAGAACCGCAAGGTCCAGTTGAAGGACCTGCTGCTGATGTTCATCTACGCCGAGGTGCTGGGCATGCTGGCGGCGTTCTACAGCAGCCGTCGCATCCCGATCGCGATACCGCTGTTCATCGCCGTCACCGCGCTGTCGCGCCTGATCATCCTGCAGGGCAAGGACACGGACCCCTCGATCCTGCTGTACGAGAGTGGTGCCATCCTGCTGATCTGCGTAGCCGCCTGGGTCGCGACCCAGATCCGCCAGGACGAGTGATCCGAAAGTAAAACAGCCCCTTGCGGGGCCGCCTGCAAGTGCTCGGTCGCATACCCAAATGCTGGTTTGCAGTCGCGTCGATTTCCAGCATCGCGACCGTGCCGGCAAACATGGGGTGAATCTAGGCCAGCACATTGAGGGCCGGCAGCCTGTACGTGTCTGCGATCACCCTTCTTGAACTTGAGATGGGCGTGCTCCAAATCGAGCGCCGCGACGGCGCCCAGGGTGCCGTGCTTCGGGCTTGGCTCGATGGTCATGTGCTGCCCGCATTTGCGGGCCGTGTGCTGGCGGTCGACCTTACTGTGGCGCTTCAATGCGCCCAGCTGCATGTGCCAGACAGGCTGAGTGAGCGCGACGCGATGATCGCGG
>CAISJH010000716.1 GCA_903885585.1 uncultured beta proteobacterium | reverse complement strand
TGCCCTGGAACGGCTACAACTTCGAAGACTCCATCCTCATCTCCGAGCGCGTGGTGGGTGATGACCGCTACACCTCCATCCACATCGAGGAATTGGTCGTGATGGCCCGCGACACCAAGCTGGGCTCTGAGGAAATCACTCGCGACATCCCGAACCTGTCCGAGCAGCAACTGGCTCGCCTGGACGAGTCGGGTATCGTCTACATCGGTGCCGAGGTCAACCCGGGCGATGTGCTGGTGGGCAAGGTCACGCCCAAGGGCGAGACCACGCTGACGCCGGAAGAGAAGCTGCTGCGCGCCATCTTCGGCGAGAAGGCGTCCGACGTGAAGGACACCTCGCTGCGCGTGGACCAGGGCACCAACGGCACCGTGATCGACGTGCAGGTGTTCACCCGCGAGGGCATCCAGCGCGACAAGCGTGCACAGCAGATCATCGACGACGAGCTCAAGCGTTTCCGCCTGGACCTGAACGACCAGCTGCGCATCGTTGAGGCCGACGCGTTCGACCGGATCGAGAAGCTGCTGGTGGGCCGCGTGGCCAACGGTGGTCCGCAGAAGATCGCCAAGGGCACGACCATCGACAAGTCCTATCTGGCTGGCGTTGAGCGTTACCACTGGTTCGATGTTCGTCCTGCTGAAGAAGAAGTGGCCAACCAGCTCGAGAGCATCAAGAACTCGCTCGAGCAGACGCGTCACAGCTTCGATCTGGCCTTCGAAGAGAAGCGCAAGAAGCTCACGCAGGGCGACGAGCTGCCCGCGGGCGTACTGAAGATGGTCAAGGTCTACCTGGCCGTCAAGCGCCGTCTGCAGCCTGGCGACAAGATGGCCGGCCGTCACGGCAACAAGGGCGTGGTGTCCAAGATCGTGCCCGTGGAGGACATGCCCTACATGGCCGACGGCACCCCAATGGACATCGTGCTGAACCCGCTGGGCGTGCCTTCGCGCATGAACGTTGGTCAGGTGCTTGAAGTGCACCTGGGCTGGGCCGGCAAGGGCATCGGTCAACGCATCGGCTCCATGCTGCAGGCGCAATCCAAGGTGGCCGAATTGAGGCAGTTCCTGGATGCGCTGTACAACCAATCGGGCGGCAAGACGGAGCGTCTGCAGCACCTGAGCGACGACGAGATCCTGGAGATGTCGCAGAACCTGGCCAAGGGCGTACCCTTTGCCACGCCGGTGTTCGACGGGGCGTCCGAAGAAGAGATCCGCGCCATGCTCAAGCTGGCCTACCCGGACGACATCGCCAAGGCCAAGGGCCTGACTGCCACGCGCACCCAGGCCACGCTGCATGACGGCCGCACTGGGGATGCTTTCGAGCGTCCCGTGACGGTGGGCTACATGCACGTGCTGAAGCTGCACCACCTGGTGGACGACAAGATGCACGCCCGCTCCACCGGCCCGTACAGCCTGGTGACCCAGCAGCCGCTGGGCGGCAAGGCGCAGTTCGGTGGCCAGCGCTTCGGTGAGATGGAAGTGTGGGCGCTGGAGGCCTATGGCGCCAGCTACGTGTTGCAGGAGATGCTCACGGTCAAGTCTGACGACGTCAACGGCCGTACCAAGGTCTACGAAAACATCGTCAAGGGCGAGCACGCCATCGAAGCCGGCATGCCGGAGTCGTTCAACGTGCTGGTCAAGGAAATTCGCTCCCTCGGTATTGATATCGAGCTTGAGCGCAACTAAAGGACGAAAGGGATATCGCCATGAAAGGCTTGCTCGATCTCTTCAAGCAATTCACTCCCGATGAGCATTTCGATGC
>CAISJH010000715.1 GCA_903885585.1 uncultured beta proteobacterium | reverse complement strand
TGGTGGGTCTGCCAGCGGCCCAGTTGCGCGCGCTGCGTGGCCGCCGACTGGCCATGGTGTTCCAGGACCCGATGGCCACGCTCAACCCCTTGCTGACCATCGGTGCGCAAATGGCGCTGGCGCTGCGGGCTCATGGCGCCGTGAGCGAGGAGGCGGTCCGCGCGCGGTCGCTGGAGGTGTTGCAGCAGGTGGGCATCCCCGATCCCGTCAGCCGGCTCGGCGCCTGGCCGCACCAGTTCTCGGGCGGCATGCGCCAGCGCGTGGCCATTGCGATTGCCCTGCTGCACCGGCCGGCAGTCATCGTGGCCGACGAGCCCACCACCGCGCTGGACGTATCCATCCAGGCCCAGATCCTCACCGAGATCCGTGGCCTGGTGGAGCAAAGCGGTACCGCGCTGATCTGGATCAGTCACGATCTGGCCACGGTGTCGGCCATCGCGCGCCGCGTGATGGTGATGTACGCGGGGCGCCTGGTGGAGGAGGGCCCCACAGCGCAGGTGCTGCGCCGGCCGCGCCACCCCTACACGCGCGGCCTGCTGGGCTCGTTGCCGCAGTTCTCTGCGCCGGGCCAGATGCTGGCGCAGATTCCGGGTGGTCCGCCTCCGCTGGACGACCTGCCACAGGGGTGTGCTTTTGCACCGCGATGCCCTCATGCTCAGCCGCGGTGTCTGCAGCAGCCGCCGGAGCGCACCGTGCAGGCGGCACGAGCCTGGCGCTGCCATCACCCGCTGGACGAGGAGATCTCGACATGACGGTGGCACAGGCCTCTGAAGTAACGCCCGCCATGCCATCGGGCTGGGCCCCAACGCCGAGCGAGTTGCCGCCCGTGCACCTCCAGGCCCGAGGTCTGGGCCGGCGCTTCGAGTCCCGCGTCGCGCTGGGCGACCGCATCGCCGCCTGGCTGGGTGCCCCGCTGGACCAGCGCGCGGTGCAGGCGGTGGACGGCGTGGACTTCGAACTGCGCCGCGGCGAGGTGCTGGGGCTGGTGGGGGAGTCGGGCTGCGGCAAGAGCACGCTGGGGCGCATGCTCGCGGGCATCCTGACCCCCAGCGCCGGGCAGGTGTTGCTGGCGGGGCAGCCGGTCATGCAGGCGCAGGGCCGTCACCGCAAGACCACCTCGCGGGTGCAGATGGTGTTCCAGGACCCGTTCGCCTCGCTCGACCCGCGCATGCGCATCGGCGACACCCTGGCCGAGGGGCCATTGGCACACGGCCTGGTGTGCCGCGACGATGCGCCTGCCTACGTCGCCCAGTGGCTGGAGCGCGTGGGGCTACCCGCAGATGCCAGCCGCCGCTACCCGCACCAGTTCTCTGGCGGCCAGCGCCAGCGCATCGCCATCGCGCGGGCCCTGGCCATGCAGCCCGACACCCTGATCTGCGACGAGCCTGTGGCGTCGCTGGACGTCTCCATCCAGGCGCAGATCCTGAACCTCTTCCTTCGGCTGCGCCAGGAGCTCGGGCTGACCATGGTCTTCATCAGCCACCACCTGGGCGTGGTGCGCCATGTGTGCGACCGTGTGGCCGTGATGTACCTGGGCCGCATCGTGGAGATCGCCTCGGCGCAGGCCCTGTACGACCGGCCACGGCACCCCTACAGCCGCGCGCTGCTGGACAGCGTGCCGCGCCTGCACCTGGACGACCAGGGCCTGCTGGCCGACCTGCACCCCATCCAGGGGGAGCTGCCTTCGCCGCTGTCGCCACCGGCCGGCTGCCATTTCCATCAACGATGCCCGCTGGCCATCGACCGTTGCCGTGAGCAGGCTCCTCGCCTGCTGGCGCTGGACGAAGGGCGCAGCGTGGCCTGTCACAGGAGTGATTGCACATGATCCGCGCCGCCATCATCGGCATGGGCACCTGGGGGCGAAATCTCGTCAACAGCGTCCAGCCGCACAGCCCC
>CAISJH010000714.1 GCA_903885585.1 uncultured beta proteobacterium | reverse complement strand
TCGGGCCTGCTGCCCGAACTGTCTTCGCCGCGCGATATCTGCGCCGTCTCGGCCATCGTCTGGACGATGATGGAGCAGCCCGAGCACCTGGCCGTCATGGTCGAGCGCCTGGCACCGCAGATCGACCGTGACGCCGCGACGCTGCTCCAGGCCGCTCAATCCGTGCTGGAGCAGGCCGACGCCGAGCCTGACGACGCAGGCGCCTGAGGCCTTCAGGCGACCAGATCGCCTGACGCTCCGAGGCGTCAAGCCCCCACGTCGGGGAAGACCATCACCCGCTGTGCGCGCCAACCGGGCTAGGCTGTGCGCTTTGAACCTGGGGACCGCCTCGGGTGTCCACCCTCCAAGAAGGCCTGATGCCAGGCCCTGCCAAGATGAACACCGAAATCTCTGCCGACAAGCTGGCGCTGCAGCGCCTTTACCACTGGGAAGCCACGGCCCCCGATCGCGTCGTCCTCACCCAGCCCATGGGCGGTGGGGTGGTGCGCGACTTCACCTGGGCGCAGCTCATGGACCAGTCGCGGCGCATGGCCGCGCATCTGCAGTCCCAGGGCATTCAGCCTGGCGACCTCGTGGCCCTGATATCCAAGAACACGGCCCACTGGTTGATGAGCGACTTCGCCATCTGGCTGGCGGGTGGGGTCTCGGTGCCGCTGTACCCCACGCTGGCACCGGCCACCATCACGCAGATCCTGGAGCACAGCGGCGCCAAGCTGCTGTTCGTCGGCAAGCTCGACGGCTGGGAGGCCATGAAGCCCGGCGTGCCCGCCGGCCTGCCCTGCATCAGCCACCCGCTGTCGCCCGAGGACGCCAAGCGCAGCTATCCCGGCTGGGACGACATCTGCGCGCGCACGGCGCCGCTGCCCGGCCAGCCTGTGCGCGACGGCGACGAGCTCTCCACCATCATGTACACCTCGGGCACCACGGGCATGCCCAAGGGGGTGATGCACAGCTTTGCCACCTTTGCCTGGGGCGTGGAGGCCGGCCTGAAGCGGCTGCCCATGGTCAACCAGAGCTCGCGCATGCTGAGCTACCTGCCGCTGGCCCACGTGGCCGAGCGCACGTTGGTGGAGCACGGCCTGCTGGCCACGGGCATGCGCATCTTCTTTGCCGAGAGCTTGGACACCTTCACGACTGACCTGCAACGTGCGCGGCCCACCGCGTTCTTCTCGGTGCCGCGCCTGTGGGTGAAGTTCCGCCAGGGTGTGAACGCCAAGATGCC
This sequence comes from uncultured beta proteobacterium, assembly GCA_903885585.1. Taxonomy (GTDB): domain Bacteria; phylum Pseudomonadota; class Gammaproteobacteria; order Burkholderiales; family Burkholderiaceae_C; genus Rubrivivax. The sequence continues at coordinate 4,394 of CAISJH010000714.1, read as the reverse complement.
GCAGGCCAAGCTGGAGCGCTTGCTGAAGATTCCCATCCTGCGCGGCATCGTGAAGAAGAAGATCCTGTCGGCCCTGGGCCTGGACCAGTGCGAGTTCGCCGCCGGCGGGGCCGCACCCATGCCGCCGGACCTGCTGCGCTGGTACGCCGCGCTGGGCCTGGAGGTGGTGGAGGTCTACGGCATGACCGAGAACTGCGGCATCAGCCACGCCACGCTGCCGGGTCAGCCGCAGCCAGGCACGGTGGGCCTGCCCTACGACGGCGTGCAAAGCCGCGTCGACCCCGCCACGGGCGAGATCCAGATGAAGGCGCCGTGCCTGATGCAAGGTTACTACCGCGAGCCCGAGATGACGAGCCAGACCTTCACCGCTGACGGCTGGCTGCACACCGGCGATCAAGGCGAGCTGGACGCCGCGGGCAACCTGCGGATCACCGGCCGCGTGAAGGACCTGTTCAAGACCAGCAAGGGCAAGTACGTGGCGCCCGCGCCCATCGAGGACCGCCTGGTCATGCATGCGGCCGTGGAAGCTTGTTGCGTCACCGGCGCCAACCTCGGGCAACCGCTGGCGCTGCTGATGCTCAACCCCGAAGCCGCCTCGCGTGCGGCGGGAGCGCAGGGGCGCAGCGAGCTGGAGGCGTCACTGAGCGCGCACCTGACCACGGTGAACGCCGTCCTGGACCCGCACGAGCGCCTGGACTGCCTGGTGGTCACCACCCAGGCCTGGACGGTGGACAACGACCTGATCACGCCCACCTTCAAGGTCAAGCGCAACCGCATCGAGAAAGAGTTTGCGGCCCGCTACGAAGGGTGGTCGGGTACGGGCCGCAAGGTGGTGTGGATGGAGTGAGGCCTCCGGAGCCCCCGGGCGCCCTCGGTCAGGCCCCGCCGGGCGCTCAGTCCACCTTGGCGCCCGAGACCTTCACCACCTGGGCCCACTTCTTGGACTCGGCCTCGATCAACTTGGCGAACTCCGCCGGCGTGTTGCCGCTCGGGATGGCGCCCTGAGCCTGCAGTCGCTCCTTCAGCGCCGGTGAGGCCAGGGCCTTGGCGGTTTCCTGCTGGATGCGATTGATGACCTCCGTTGGCGTGCCCGCAGGCGCGAGCAGGCCAAACCACGAGGTGGCCTCAAAGCCCTTGAGTGCCGGGCCGCCCATCTCCTCGACCGTGGGCACGTCGGGCAGGGCCGACGAGCGCTGCGCGCTGGTCACGGCCAGGGCCTTGAGCTTGCCCGACCGGATGTGCGGCATGGCCGAGGGCAGGTTGTCGAACATCAGGTCCATGTTGCCGCCCATCAGGTCCATCAGCGCCGGGCCTGAACCGCGGTACGGGAAGTGCACCATGAAGGTGCCGGTCATGGACTTGAAGAGCTCGGCCGCCAGGTGGATGGAGGTGCCGTTGCCCGAACTCGCCACGTTGAGCCGACCGGGGTTGGCCTTGGCCACGCGCGCCAGGTCCTGCACCGAGTTGATGCCGTACTTCTGGGCGTTGGCAGGGTTGACCACCAGCACGTTGGGCACCCCGGCCACCAGCGTGATGGGCGCGAAGTCCTTCACCGCGTCATAGGGCATCTTGGGGTAGAGCGACGGGTTGATGGCGTGCGTGCCCACCGTGCCCATCAGCAGCGTGTGGCCGTCAGGCGCAGACTTGGCAACCTCGGCCGAGCCGAGGTTGCCGCCGGCACCGGGCTTGTTCTCGATGACGAAGGGCTGGCCGAACACCCGCTGCAACTCAGGCGCCAGCGCGCGGGCCAGGATGTCGGTGGTGCCCGCCGCCGGGAAGGGCACGACGATGCGCACAGGTTTGCTGGGCCAGGCGGTCTGAGCCTGGGCGGCGGTGCTGAAACCCGTGGTGGCGGTCAGGGTGGCCAGCGCGGCCAGCGCCGAGAGCGAGGCCAGGAAGGGGCGGCGTGGGGTCATCGAAACCTCTTGGTGGTGGATGGGGTGAAGGCGCGCTGCGCGCAGTGTGCCCTCCGCGGCGGGGGGCTGCCGACATCGGGCCAATCCCGACGCGCAGGGCGGGCCTGTTTCACGATACTGCGGCATCCGCATTCCAATGGGAGATTGCCATGCAAAGAAGAACCCTGCTGATGGCCGGTGTCGCCGCCAGCGTCGTGCCCGGCCTGCGCGCCCAGGGCGCCTGGCCCGTGCAGCCGGTCAAGCTGATGATCGCTTTCCCGCCCGGCGGCCCCACCGACCTGACCATGCGCGCGTTGGCGGAAAACGCCTCCAAGCTGCTGGGCCAGCCGGTGGTGATCGAGAACCGCCCCGGCGCCGGCGGCACGCTGCCCGCGCAGGCGCTGCAGCAGGCCAAGCCCGACGGCTACACCCTGGCGCAGATCCCGCTGGGCGTGTTCCGCCTGCCTTACACCACCAAGATCAGCTGGGATCCGATCAAGGACATCAGCTACATCCTGGGCATCACCGGCTACGCCTTCGGCGTGGTCGTGCCCACCGAGTCGCCCATCAAGACCTGGGCCGACTTCGTGGCCTGGGCCAAGGCCAACCCCGGCAAGCTCAGCTACGGCTCCACGGGCGTGCTCACCAGTCCGCACCTGACCATGGAGGACATCGCGCAGCGCGTGGGCATCGAGTTGAACCACATCCCGTTCAAGGGCAGTGCCGACATGATGCAGTCCATCCTGGGCGGGCAGATCATGGCGGCGGCAGATTCCACCGGCTTTGCGCCGCATGTGGCCTCAGGCCGGCTGCGCGTGCTCAACACCTGGGGCGAGAAGCGTCTGGCCAAGTTCCCCGACGTGCCCACGCTCAGGGAACTGGGCATTCCGCTGGTGCAGGCCTCGCCCTACGGCCTGGGCGGCCCCAAGGGGATGGATCCGGCCCTGGTCAAGCGCATCCACGACGCCTTCAAGCAGGCCATGGAGATGCCCAGCCACGTGGACGTGCTCGCCAAGTACGACCAGCAGCTGATGCACATGGACCCGGCGCAGTACACGCGCTTCGCCGAGGACACCTTCCGGCGCGAGAAGGCGCTGGTGGAGAAGCTGGGTCTGGCCAAGCCCGGTTGACGGCGCGACGCAGGCGGGCTGCTAAGCGCCTTGAGCTCGCTGAGCGGGCCGGGGCTTGGTCTACAGCTTCAGCTCCAGCCGCACCTGCCAGTTGGTGAACGACGGCGAGCTGTTCACCGCCACCTCCCGCAGCCCGCCCAGCTCCAGCGTGTTGCTGGAGGTGTAGTCGCGAGGCGACAGGTTGCTGCCCAGCACGCGCAGACCCACGGCGGGGTTGAAGGTCCACAGCGCGAAGGCGTCCCACACCCGCTTGCCCGGGGTGGTGGTCACTTGCTCGGCGCTGAGCTGGGTGCGGTAGCCCGGCACCCAGTTGACGTTGCCGCCCAGCGTGAGCGGCGTGCCGCGGATGCGGTAGTCCGCCCCCAGATTGGCGGTGGCCTTGGCCTGGCTGTCCAGGCGGTTGTCCGGGCCGGGCACGCCCTCTACCTTGGAGCGGAACAGGCTGAGGTTGCTGCGCAGCTCCACCCCAGGCGCGCCCTTGAAGGCCTGGTCCAGGCGGAACTTGGCCTCCAGCTCGATGCCCTGGGTGATGGCGTCGCCAATGTTCTGCGTGCGCGCCACGTAGCGCTGCACGGGGCTCCAGGACACCGTCTCCAGCGTGGTGACGCTGCGCATCAGGTCGCTGATGCGGCGGCTGAACAGGTTGGCGCTGAGCACGCCGCCGGCTTCCAGGTAGCGCTCCAGGGCCACGTCCACACCCAACGCCACCTCAGGCCGCAGGTCGGGGTTGCCGGCGCGGTCGGGTGCGGTGGGGGTGTTGGTCCCCGAAGCCGGGTAGCGCGTGCTGATGGACGGCCGTGCGATGAGGTTGCCCAGGTCGGGGGACTTGTAGCTGCGTGTCAGGCTCACGCGCACCTGATCGCGGCCTTTGGGGTCGGGCTTCCACACGGCGTGCAGCAACGGGGTGGCCACACTGCTGCGGTTCTCCGGCCGGGCCCCGCCATCGGCGGCATCGCCGCGGGTGACGATACCCTCCCAGCGCAGGCCGGCATGCGCCGCCCAATGGGGGTTGATCGACCACTCATCCTGGGCGTACAGGGCCAGCCGGGTGGAGGAGGCCTGCAGGTTGTCGCCAAAGTCGGTGAGCAGAGGCGCGCCGTTCTGCAGCGTGGTGCGGGACTCCGTCCGGCGCTGGGCCTCCAGTTCGATACCCGTCACCAGGCTGTGCTCGCCCACCGTGGCGCCGCCGGGACCTGCCGCCGCCGGAGCCCGAGAGGCCGCGGCACCACCCAGCAGGGTGGACAGCTTGCCGTTCAGGTTGACCGACTGCTGGCGCGTGCGAGACGCATCGACCAGGGTGCGCACGGGCGTGCTGCCGCCGGCGGCGGTGAACTCCTCACGCGCGGTGTCATTGCGCGCGCGCCAACCG
>CAISJH010000713.1 GCA_903885585.1 uncultured beta proteobacterium | reverse complement strand
GGCCAAGGAAAAGGCCGAACTGATCGCAGCGCGCGATGCCCTGGCGCACGAGAAGAGCCAACTCACTGGACAGCGCGACGCGCTGGTAGGTGAGAAAGCCGCGTTGACCGAGGAGCGCAACGCTCTGGCCGGTCAGCGCGATGGCCTGGCGGGTGAGAAGTCTGCGCTGACTGACGAGCGCAACGGCCTGGTCGCGCAGCGCGATGGTCTGGCCAAGGAGAAGGCCGACCTGATAGCAGCGCGCGATGCCCTGGCAAACGAGAAGAGTCAGTTGGTGGGCCAGCGCGACGGCCTGGCCAAGGAGAAAGCGGATCTGATCGGGGCGCGTGATCAGCTGGTGAACGAGAAGAACCAACTCGTGGCTCAGCGCGATACGCTGGCAGGAGAGAAGGCAACGCTGACCGAAGAGCGCAATGGCCTGGCGGCTCAGCGCGATGAGCTGGCTACAGATAAGGCGACTCTGGCCACCCGTCTCGACGAGACCGAGGCGCATCTCGCAACAGCGCGTCAAGAAAACCAGGACCTGGCCATGCGCCAGCAGTTGATGCAGGAAGAACTCGTCAAGGCCGAAGCCCAGATCGAGTTGATCAAGGATCTGCTGCTGCGCGAACCGGGGCTTTGACGCCGGTTGCCTGCCAGATCTCCTCCAGGCGCTCTCGCATCCGTGTCCCGATGAGGGTGGGCGAGAAGGCCGAACCGGCATGCTCCTTCAGCTTGGCAAGAAATGCGGAGTCCTGAGTAGCCAGGCGAGCTGCCATCATCTGTTGCGCCGCATGGCCGATATCAGGCTGCGCCCACCACGCCCCATCGTCAGGCTCGATGAAGAGGTAGTCACCGGCCTGCACCTCGCGCCGAGACCAGCGCACGGGAAAGCCGACCTCCTGCGTAAGGAAGTCCGTGTTGCCGGAGAAGTCCGTGGCCACCACCGGCTTGCCCAGCAACATGGCCTCGGCCAGGGTGCGCCCGAAGCCCTCAGCCCGGTGCAGTGATACGTAGACGTCGCAGGCGTCGATCAAGCCGAGCACCTGCCCGCGATCCAGAGTCCGGTCCAGCAGCACGATCCTGTCGTCGTGCGCGCAACGGGCCTTGAAGTCGTCCCACACAGGATGACCTTCGCGCCCGTTCATCGTCTTGAGTACCAGCATGGGTTTGGGCGATGTCTTCGCCCTGCGCGGCTGTCGCACATTGACTGCTGGACGCTTATCAGGAAATGCCCGTTGGAAGGCCTCGATCACCGCCATCGGGTTCTTGCGCGTGAGCCATGAGTTCAGGTCGAAGACGAAGAGGTAGACAAAGGCGTCTCGCGGCAAGCCAAGTTCCTCACGGCTGACCGTCTCGAGCCGGTCGACACTCGCAGGCAACGGCATCCAGGTCACGGCCCGTTGCGTTGCTGACCTGTACATCTGCTCGGTGAACCGTGTGGCGGCCCACACCTCCTGGACAAGATCGAATGCGGGCTTCCACCGCTGCGGCCAGACGGGCAGTTCCCAGGGCCACCACCCGATGTTGTAGTGGCCTTGCAGCACCTGCTGACCTTCGCGCATCACCACCCGCCCCACCATGTCGAAGCCTGGCATGCAGAAGAGGTTGAAGGCATACGGTGCGGCGTCCTGCGCGCTCTCGACGTGGCTGCCCAGAAGCCGATCTGCCTGGCGCAGCTGCGCGCCGGGGTCGACGTTCACCACCCGGTAGGGGATCCCGACGGCATCACAAGCCTGAACGGCCATTCGCACATCTTCGCCAATGCCCAGTTCACCAAAGGCAAAGCCGTAGAGATTCACGCCGAATGGCCGCTCACGCCAGGAAACAGGCGCCTTGCTGGTGTGCAGGACGGCATTGGCAGCGGGGGGCTGGCCCAGCCAAGCGGGCCTGGTCAGGCCCAGTTGCTGCCAGCGCGCAATGCCTGGGCCGTGCCCCTCCACCTCTTGCTGCAGCCAAGCATGCCAGCGCCGGGCCAGCAAGGCCTGTAGCGCGGCTGAGCGCCCCACCGCGCTGAAGAACATCGACATGAACCGCAAACGGGCAGCGGGCTCATTCAGGGGTAGCGCCGCGCGCTGATCAGCTTCGAGCAAATGCCAGGCCAGCGCCATCAGCACCGTGCCGGCAGGTACCGCGGCTGGCTGCCGGCCTGCGCTGTCAAGGCCCTGCTCGCGACGCTCACCCTGCGGCAGGCTCCCGGTCGGGCCTGCAGGCGCATCCAGCAACCTGACCCATTGCGCATCCACCAGGGGCAGCAACAGGTGCTCATTCAGGCCTGCGGTGTAGAACCACGCGGCTAGCGCCGCAGTGTTGGCCGCGTACTTCCTGCGCACATCTGGCCGGTACTGCAGCACGAGTTGCATTGCCCTCGGCACGGGCAGTGGAGTGGGCAGGTCGGGCGCCGTGATGCTGCCCGTGGGTTCGCGCAGCCACGCAGCCTGCTGCTCAGTCAGTGCGGCATAGCCCGGATACTCCACGCGCCCCTTGGCCAGCCACCAAGCTTCGAATGCGGGGTTGGGAGTCTTCTCCGACTTCGTGGCTTTGCGCACGTCAGGCCGCAGGAGCCAAGCGTAGTAATGCGCTGTATTTGCATTCATATTGCCTGATAGACGGTCCCATCCGTCGCAGGCTGTTTATTCGAGACACTCACGGGAATCACAATGAGTCTGGTGGGAGCAAGAGCTTTAGGGGTTCTGTTTGGCCCACATCAGAAAACCAGCAAACCATCTCGGAAACCATGTCCAATTGAACCAAAAGACCCACCTCCCCCGGCGCGGCGCACACCCCCGAAAGATCAACTTGATGGCCAGGATCTACATCGCCCTGAGTAAGTCGAACCCTCCCATAGTCGTTGTTCAGCATGCGGCCATATGAATCAACTATTTGAAGGCCCAGATTGACTTGACCAGAACCAGAAGAAGACAGCCAACGGCGATTTCCGATGTTCTTGACGCAGACATGAAAGTGAATTAATCCATCTCTGATATTCAGAGATTTTAGTTCAAACCGTGCTCCCAGACCGTCGCGTTGCAAGCTATTTCGAACCGGAGATCCCTTCTGAAGAAAAAAGCATTGGGCATTGGTAATATGATTTTGCAGCGGGCTCAACAGTTTTTTCGCCAGATCTGCTGGGGGCCTACCTTCGCTCCAGGCAAGGTAGTCATCAACGTCTATGGCTACAGGATTAGAGTATTGAATGAGCATCACGGGCCTGTCGAAACCAGAGGCCTGTGCAAAACGGCTAATTGCCGCCATTTCAATATCATTTTCAATGACCGCATGAGCGGCCATTTCCGCTTGTGATTGGGCAGACTTCGAATGCGATGGGCCTGGTTCAAGGAATGCTGCTCTACCACCCTCTTTGAGTACTCTAGAGAACTCTCTTAGAGTTTCTTCTTGATCTCGAACATGATGGAAGGCGTCAAAACATATGATTCGATCGACTGAGTTATTTTCTAACGGAAGACGATTACCATCATAAGCTGAAAAAGTTGCTGATCCATAAAGGTTTGGCTTTACGTATCTTGTTCTCTCACCTAAATCACGCGCTAGCTGAAGTGCGTTATTTGAAATATCAACGCCTGTCGCATGACAGCCCATTTGGGCAAGTGCGTGGGTAAGCCATCCTGTACCGCATCCAAAATCAACTACTTTCGCTCCACGAAAGAGGTTGGACGCAGATAACACCCAGCCTAAGTGACGTGTCAGATAGGTTGCATCAAGAGGATTTGAGAAGGGCTTCCAGCACTGTTCACTCTCTATCTTCATTGATGCAAAGTAACCGTCTGCAGCTGCCAACAACTGCTCTTGGGTAAGTTCGCGAATGAGGTTCTTGACATCAATCATGAGCGGACGCTGGGG
>CAISJH010000712.1 GCA_903885585.1 uncultured beta proteobacterium | reverse complement strand
CCCTTGGGCTCCGCGGGAGAGCCACCAGTGCAGGCCTGCGGTCAAGCCCAGCAAGACCACGATGCCCAGGCCCCAGCCCAGCCACACCAGAGGCACCAGCCAGCCCACGAGCTGACCGGCCACGGGCAAGCCGTCAGCCAGCGTCCCCAGCGCGCCCAGCGCCCAGAGCGCGGCTTCCTGAACGAAGCGCACCGCCTCGGGGTCCACCCACAGCGCGATCCAGCCCGGCACCGGCCACTGGGCGGCGGTCTTGGCCCAATCCACGGCGGCGCCAGAGCCCAGGACTCCGGCCGCCCAGTCCGTGAGGCCCGCCAGCAAGGCGGCACCGCCGGTCCACAACAGGGCCAGCAGGGCAAAGGTCAACCACAGGACGGCTTTCATGGGCGGCTCCGACAAGTGCTGCGGATTCTTCAACAGGGCTGCCGAGGGTGCGGCCTGTCAGCCGTATTGACCCCTTCGAGGGTGAGCCCGGCGGGCCGAGGCGCCTGCGCTCGCAGGCTCAGGTCCGACTTGTGTTCGACCCGGGTTGGCGCCGTCTTAGCTGGCGCGCAGACCGCGGCTGCGCACGAAGCGCGCCCAGTGCTCCAGGTCCTTGCGCACCAGGGCGCTGAACTCTTCCGGGCTGTTGGGCGGCACGGTGGACATGCCGAGCTCGGCCAGCTTGGCCTTGACCTCGGCTGTGCCCATGATCTTGAAGAGCTCGGTGTTCCACTGCTGGATGATGGCGCGCGGGGTGCCGGCGGGCGCCACCAGCCCCTCCCACTCGCGCAATTCCAGCCCAGGCCAGCCCAACTCCGCCAGGGTGGCCACCTGTGGCAAGGCCTCCAGGCGCTGCGGACTGGTGACGGCCAGCGCGCGTACCTTGCCACCCTTCACGAGGGAGGCCGCCACCGAGCTGGTGGCGAACATCGAGTGCACGTGGTCGCCCATCAGGGCATTCACGGCTTCTGAGGGGCCCTTGAAGGGCACGTGCATCATCTTCACGCCCGTGGCCTGGCAGAAGGATTCGGCCACCAGATGGGCGGGCGAGCCCATGCCGCCGGAACCGAAGGTGAGCCGTTCAGGCTGGGCCTTGGCCGCTTCGATCAAGTCGGGCAGGGACTGGATGCGTGAGGCCGTGGGCACGACCAGCACGTTGTAGAGCGACACCAGATTGGCCACCGGCGCCAGGTCCTTGACCGTGTCGTAGGGCAGCGGGCCCATCAACTCCGGCAGCACCGTGTGGGTCAGGAACAGCACGCCCAGGGTGTAGCCGTCAGGCGGCGCACTGGCCAGCGCCTTCATGCCCACCGAGCCGGTGCCGCCCGGGCGGTTCTCCACCACCACGGGTTGCTTCTAGGCGCGCTGGATACCTTCGGCCACGATACGGGCCAGCACGTCCGGCGGACTGCCTGGCGGCAGCGGCACGATCAGCTTGATCGGCTTGTCTGGAAAGGACTGCGCCAGGGTGGGCAGGCTGTGCAGCAAGGGTGCGGCGGCCAGTGCGTGCAGAACGTGGCGTCTTTGCATGGTGGGGCTCCTGTTGGGTGCTGTGGGTCAGGCGTGCGTGCTGCAGCGGTTCAGGCTGCCGCCGAGATGGGGGGCAGGAAGATGACGTCGTGCTCGCGGGAGATGTCTGCGACCTCCTTGGGGTTGGCCACGTTGTGGATGCGGCGATACAGGTCCACCAGCTTGCCGGTCGGGGCGGCCCAAAAGAGGGCCTGCACGGGCTGGCCAGAGTTGTTGAAGAAGGCGTGCGGAATGCCGCGGGGCAGGCGCACGAGGTCGCCAGTGGTGGCCGCGGTCTGTTCGCCATCCAGCAGCAGGTCGATACGGCCGTCCAACACGTAGATGTACTCGTCCTGGTTCGTGTGCAGGTGCGGCGGCACGAAGGTCTCCACTGGGAAGATGGCGTGCCAGCAGAAGCTGTCGTCGGTCATCTGCTTGGGCCGGTAGACCTGCCCCAGGATGTTCCAGGACACGCCGTCCAGGCTCTGCTGGGCGCGGGTGATGTCGGCGGTTTCACGCATGGGGTTGGGGTCCTTCGGCGGGGGCGGCTGGGAGATCCTGTTGTGTGGTCAGGCGGTCCAGAGTGGGCTTGACCAGCGGGTTGTGCGACGCGAAGCGAGGCTTGAGGCGCTGGCGGGCCTCGGCCAGGTCGGCCTCGTCCCAATAGCCGATCAGGATGCCGCCTTCGGTGATGCGCGCCTGCACCTCGGTGGACTCGATCGTGCCGTCAGCCACCGTCACCCGCTGCCGGGGCTGGCGTGCCCACTTGAAGAGCGCCTCGTGCAAGCGCTCCCGCGCCTGGACATGCTCCGCAAGCGTGGAGGCGCCCAGGTCCTCGAACTCGTGGGGGTCTTCCTGCAGGTCGTACAGCATCGGTCGGTGGTGCTCGATATGCACGTACTTCCAGCGCCCGTCAAAGACCATGCGCATCCAGGCGTCGCGCGGCTTGGTGCCCAGCGCGATGCGCGAGTCCTGGAAGGAGAAGTCGTACTCGCACACCACCTCCGTGCGCCAGTCCTGCGGCGTCTGCCCGAACAGCAGCGGCCGCAGAGAGCGGCCGTCAATGATGTGCGGCACGGGCGCGCCGCCGTGCACGTCGAGAAACGTGGGGGCCAGGTCCACGGCCTCCACCAGCGCCTGGCAGCGCGTGCCGCGCGTGGCGTCGGCGCGCGGGTCGGGGTCGTAGATGATCAGCGGCGCACGCACCACGGGCTCGTGGAACAGGTCCTTCTCGCCCATCCAGTGGTCGCCCAGGTAGTCGCCGTGGTCTGAGGTGAACACGATCATGGTGTCGCGCATCAGCCCGCGCTCTTCCATGAAGGCGAACAGCACGCCCATCTGATCGTCGATCTGTTTGATCAGGCCCATGTAGCCCGGCATCACCGCGTCGCGCACGCCCTCGCGAGAGAAGGTCCGTGACACGCGGTGGTTCATCATGGCGGCATAGACCGGGTGCGGGTCCTGCCGCTCGCGCTCGCTGCGCGCCACGGGCAGGGCATCGTCCGGGCCGTACAGACTGGCGTAGGGCTCGGGCACGACGTAAGGCCAGTGCGGCTTGATGTAGGAGACGTGCAGGCACCAGGGCTGGTCACCGGCCTCGCGCATGAAGTCCATCGCCCGGCGCGTGATGTAGGGCGTCTCGGAGTGCTCGTCAGGCACCAGCGCGGCGCGGTTGCTGTACTTGAGAAACCAGCCTGAGCGGGTGATGCCTTCGTCGTCGACGGTGGAGTTGGCCCAGCGCTCCCAGGGGTTGTCGCCGTCGAAACCCTGCTGGCGCAGGTAGGCGTTGTAGCTCGGGTCGGGGTCGTGGCCGGAGTAGGGGTGGATGCCGTCGTCGCGCTCGTAGGGGTCGAAGCCACATTCCGAGATGCGCACACCGATCTGCGAGTTCGGGTCGATCCCCAGGCGCGCCATGCCGGCGAGGTCGGCCCGCATGTGGGTCTTGCCCACCAGCGCAGAGCGCACGCCCAGGGGTCGCAGGTGGTCGCCCATCGTCATCTCGCCCGTCTTCAGCGGCACGAAGTTCCAGCTGGCGCCGTGAGACTGCACGTAGCGCCCGGTGTAGTAGCTCATGCGCGAGGGGCCGCACACGGGCGAGTTGACGTAGGCGCGGTCAAAGAGCACGCCGCGGGCCGCCAGGCGGTCCAGGTGCGGCGTATGCAGCCGAGGGTGCCCGAAGCACGACAGGTGATCGGCGCGCAGCTGATCACACATGATGAAGAGGATGTTGCGGGTCATGGAGCCGGGGGCTGGGGTCTACGCCGATCATTGGACAGACGGGTGCCGGTGCCCAGGGGGTGCCTTCAGGGAAATCCCGCAAACGCCGTGGTGAAAACTCAGTGCTATAACTTTTGGTGATCACAACACGCCTGCCTACCCGTGCCATCGCCTCGTCTGCCGTGCGTCGGCCTCGTCTCGTCTGAGCCATGCGGCTGCAGCGCCTCCGTCTGCTGTTGACGTTGGCCGAGACCGGCAGCCTGCGCGCGGCGGCGCAGGTGCTGCATGTGTCGCAGCCTGCGCTCAGCAAGGCGTTGAAGGCCTTGGAGGAGGAGTTCGGGGCCGCTCTGGTCACGCGCACGCCGCGGGGTGTGCGGCTGGCGCCGGCGGGCGAGTTGCTGGCCGCCCGTGCAGCCACCATCACCCGGGAGTTGGAGCGGGCACGCGAGGAGGTGGCCTGGCACCTGCAGCACGCCCATGCCACGGTGACCGTGGGGGTTTCACCTGCCGCGTCGATCCTTCTGGCCCCGGGCGCCTTGCGCCGCTTTCAGGCGCGCTGGCCCGCAGTGCGGGTGCGGTTGGTGGATGCGCTGTACCCGCAGGCCCTGGCCCGGCTGCGGTCGGGCGAGTTCGACCTGGCCTTGGGCCCTTTGCCGCCCGCCGGTGTGGGTGCGGACCTGCATTTGAAAGCCCTGGTGGACAGCCCCACCGTCATCGCTGTGCGGCGCGGCCATGCGCTTGCGTCAAGTCGCCAGTTGCAGGAGCTGACGGGCGCTGCCTGGGTACTCACCGGCACGCCTCAAGGCCCTGGGGACCCGAGCCGCCTGCCTTTTGCTGCCCTGGGCCTGCCACCACCGCTGGTGCGGCTGGAGTGTGAGTCCTTCGCCACCTTGCTGGCGGTGCTGCCCGCCATGGACGCCCTGGCGGTGATGCCACAGGCCTTCTTCGAGCGGCACGGCCCGGGCACCGGCTTGTCCAGCCTGCGCGTGCGCGACGAACTACCCGCCACCACCCTCCATCTCTTCACCCGCGCGCAGGGCCCGCTGTCTGAGCCGGCGCAGCGTTTGCTGGACGCGTTTGAGCAGGAAGCGCGGGGCCTGCAGCGGAACACCCGCGTGCCGTTGGCCCCATCTGCAAGCCAGTAGGATTCCGGTGCGTTTGCTCTCTTCTCAGAATATCGAGGATTTATGCCGAACCGTCGCCATCTGCTCACTGCGCTGCCCGCCGGGCTGGGTCTGTGTGTGGCCGGGGGTCCGCTCAGCGCGCTGGCCCAGGGCTACCCGAGCAAGCCGGTCAAGATCATCGTGGGCTTTGCGCCTGGTGGGGCCGTGGACATCATTGCCCGGGCCATCGCGCAGCAGATGCAGGGTCCGTTGGGCCAGACCGTGGTCATCGAGAACCGCCCTGGGGCGGGCACCAACATCGCCATGCGGGCCTTGATCGACAGCGCGCCCGATGGCCACACGCTGATGTTGACCGCCAACTCCATCTCGGCCAACCCCGCCCTCTACCAGCCTGCACCCTTCGACCCGGTACGCGATGTCACCCCCATCGCCCTGGTGGGGCGTGTGCCGGTGGTCATCGCGGCCAACGCGGCCAGCGGGCCGGACAGCATCGCCCGGCTGATCGCAGCGTCCAAGGCTGCTCCGCGCTCAATCAGTTACGGCAGCCCGGGCAACGGGTCCACCCCGCACCTGGCCGTGGAACTCTTCGCGCGGGCGGCAGGCATCGAGCTCAGCCACATCCCGTACAAGGGTGGCGCACCGGCCATCAACGACGTGATCGCCGGCCACATCCAGGCTGTGGGGGTCAACGCGCTGGAGGTGCAGCCGCATGTGCGCTCGGGCAAGCTGCGGGTGCTGGCCGTGCTGAGCGCTGCCCGTTCCCCGATCTTCCCCGAGGTGCCCTCCATCGCTGAAGCCGGGTGGCCGGGCTTCGAGGCCTCGGTCTGGTACGGGGTGATCGGCCCGGCCGGGCTGCCTGCGACCATCGTCAACCAGCTGCATGGCCTGGTGCAGAGGGCGCTGGCCGCGCCCGAGGTGCGTGATCGTCTGGTGGGCGCGGGCGGAGAAGTCCAGCCGGGGCCCACCGAGCGCCTGACCAGCCTGATCGCCAGCGAGCGCGAGCGCTATGCCCGGCTTATCCGCGAGGCCTCGATCAAGCCGGATTGAGGGCCTGGTTCCGATGGCACCGCGCCGGCGATATCCCGGGATATCCCGGTGGCCTCGCGCGCCTGCCCGAGGCAAGATGGACGGATGACGGCACCGCCGAAGGTGGGCGGCCGAGACTTGATCAAGGATCCTCCATGACCCTCCCCAGAATCCTCGCAACCACCACGCTGGTGGGCGCCGCAGCCCTGCTTGCCAGCTGCGGAGGTGGCGACAACGTGGCCGAGAACGCCTGTCTGCAGATGTCGCCCACTGGCGCCCTGTATGACCCGGGCAAGCCCGGCGAGAACGGCGCGCCCGAGATCGCCACCGGCTTTGCCAGCAAGACGGTCGTCTCGGCGCGCAGTTTCATGGTGGTGGCCAACAATCCCCTGGCCACCAAGGCCGGCTGCGAGGTCTTGCGCAAGGGCGGCACGGCGGTGGACGCTGCTGTGGCTGTGCAGATGGTGCTGGGCATCGTGGAGCCCCAGTCCTCGGGGATTGGTGGCGGGGCGTTCATGCTCCACTACAACGCAGCCACCAAGGCGGTGACCACCTACGACGGCCGTGAGACTGCACCGGCTGCAGCCACCGAAAACTACCTGCGCTGGGTCAGCGATGCAGACCGCACCGTACCCAAGCCCAATGCGCGTTCATCCGGGCGCTCCATCGGCACGCCGGGCGTGCTGCACATGCTGGATGCGGCCCACAAGGACGCCGGCAAGCTGCCCTGGAAGGACCTGTTCGACCCCGCCATCCAGATTGCCACCGACGGCTTCAAGATCAGCCCCCGCATGGCTGCATCGGTCGCCGGCTCGGCCACCAGTCTGGCCCGTGACCCCGAGGCCAAGGCGTACTTCCTGAACGCCGACGGCACCGCCAAGGCCGCCGGCACCCTGCTCAGGAGTCCCGCTCTGGCCGGCACCTACAAGGCCATTGCCGAAGGTGGCATCGCCGCGTTCTATGGCGGCGCGCTGGCGCAGGACATCGTCGATGAGGTCGCCGACACCACGGGCGGCATCACCCCAGGCCTGACCACGCTGGCCGATCTGGCCAACTACCGCTCCAAGAAGCGCGATGCCATCTGCACGGTCTACCGCAGCTGGCAGGTCTGCGGCATGGGGCCGCCGTCCTCCGGTGGCCTGGCCGTCGCCCAGGCCCTGGGCATCCTGGAGAACTTCGATCTGGCCGCCCAGAAGCCCGCCGGTATGGACAACAACGGCGGCAAACCCACGGTGCTCGGTGTGCACCTCGTCTCGGAATCGCAGCGTCTGGCCTATGCCGACCGTGATCTGTACGTGGCCGACACCGATTTCGTGCCCCTGCCCGGCGGCAGCCCGGCGGCGATGCTCGACAAGAACTACTTGAAGTCCAGGGCGTCGCTGATCAGCACCACGCGCAGCATGGGCACGGCCAAGGCGGGCGCGCTCGGTCCCACCAGCTATGGCCAGCACGGCCCGGCCACCGATAACGGCACCACGCACTTCTCCATCGTCGACAAGGCCGGGAACATCGTGTCCATGACCACCACGGTGGAGTCGGGCTTCGGCTCCTTTCACATGACCAAGGGCGGATTCCTGCTGAACAACCAGCTGACAGACTTTTCCGCCACGCCCACCGACGCGCAGGGCCTGCCCATCGCCAACCGGGTGGCGGCCGGCAAGCGCCCGCGCAGTTCCATGGCGCCCACCCTCGTCTTCCAGCAAACCGGCGGCCAGCGCGGCGACTTCGTCATGGCCACGGGATCCCCCGGTGGCTCCACGATCATCCAGTACGTCACCAAGACCGTGGTGGGCGTGCTGGACTGGGGCATGAACGCGCAGCAAGCGACGTCCATGGTCGCGTTCGGAGCGGCCAACAGCCCCACCACCAACGTGGGCGGCGAACACCCCAACGTGAACATCGCCAACAGTGGCAATGACGACCCGCTGATCACCGGATTGCGTGCCTTGGGGCATACGGTCAGCACGGCAGCGCAGTCCAGTGGCATCTCGACCATCGTGTCCCGGTCGAGCAGCATCGGTGTCAAGGTTTACGACGGCGGTGCCGACCCACGGCGTGAGGGCGTGGCCCTGGGTGACTTGTACGACATCTACCCCTGATCGGCGTCCTGTCGGGGCCTGATCAATGGCCCGCCCGCAGGCGACGTATCCTTTCGCCCGCTGCCTGAACCTCCCCTGGGGCCGCCTGAGCGGCCCCCTTTCTTTTGTGACCCCGCCATGCTGATCCGCCACGCCACCCTGCCCGATGGGCGCACCGATATCGACCTGCTGGTGCAGGACGGCCGCATTGCTGCCGTCGGCCCGCAACTGCCTGCGCCCGAGGGCGTGGAGGTGGTCGATGCCCAGGGCTTCCTGCTTTCGCCGCCCTTTGTGGACGCGCACTTCCACATGGACGCCACCCTAAGTTATGGCCTGCCGCGCGTCAACCGCAGCGGCACGCTGCTGGAGGGCATTGCGCTGTGGGGTGAGTTGAAGCCGCTGCTCACGCAGGAGGCCCTGGTGGAGCGGGCGCTGGCCTACTGCGACTGGGCGGTGGCCAAGGGGCTGCTGGCCATCCGCTCGCACGTGGACGTGTGCGACGACCGCTTGCTGGCGGTGGAGGCGCTGCTGCATGTGAAGGAGCGGGTGAAGCCCTACCTCGACCTGCAGCTCGTGGCCTTTCCGCAGGACGGCGTGCTGCGCAGCCCGACTGCGCTGGCCAACCTGGAGCGTGCGCTGGACATGGGCGTCGACGTCGTGGGCGGCATCCCGCACTTTGAGCGCACCATGGCCGACGGGGCCGAGAGCGTGCGCCTGCTGTGCGAGATTGCGGCCGCGCGCGGACTGCGCGTGGACATGCACTGCGACGAGACCGACGACCCGATGTCGCGGTATGTGGAGACCTTGGCCTTCCATGCCCAGCGCCTGAAGCTGCATGGCCGCGTCAATGGCTCGCACCTCACGTCCATGCATTCCATGGACAACTACTACGTCAGCAAGCTGATTCCCCTGATGGCCGAGGCCGGCCTGAGCGCCGTGGCCAACCCGCTGATCAACATCACCATCCAGGGCCGGCACGACACCTACCCCAAGCGCCGCGGCATGACCCGCGTGCCGGAGTTGATGGCCGCTGGTCTGACGGTGGCTTTCGGGCACGACTGTGTGATGGACCCTTGGTACTCGCTGGGTTCGGGCGACATGCTGGAAGTTGCTTCCATGGGCCTGCACGTGGCGCAAATGACCTCTCAGGACGGCATGAAGGCCTGCTTCGATGCGGTGACGGTGAACCCGGCGCGCATCCTCGGGTTGGCGGGCTATGGCCTGGAGGTTGGCTGCCGCGCGGACTTCGTGTTGTTGCAGGCGCGATCTCCCGTGGAGGCGCTGCGCTTGCGGGCCCACCGCCTTCTGGTGGTGCGCGGCGGTCAGGTACTGGCCCGCTCCGAGCCACTGCACACCGAGTTGCGGCTGCCTGGACGCAGCCCGAGGCTGGACTTCACGCGACCCATTTCACGCTGACGCGGCGGACGGTCTGCCCAGGGAGGTCAAGGGGCCATGTTCTGCGCCCCTAGAATCGTTTGGTTACCAGGGAAGCACCACCATTCATGTCGATGAAATTGATCGGTTCGATGACCAGCCCCTACGTGCGCAAGGTGCGCATCGTGATGGCGGAGAAGAAGCTCGAATGTCCGATGGTCGTGGAGGATGTCTGGAACAAGGATGACATCCTGGCCTCCAATCCCCTGGGGAAGGTGCCCTGCCTGGTGATGGAAGGTGGCGAGGCGGTGTTTGACTCCCGCGTGATCGTCGAGTACCTGGACACGCTGTCGCCCGTGGGCAAGCTGATCCCGCCGTCAGGGCGCGAGCGGGCCGAGGTCCGCACCTGGGAGGCCCTGGCCGACGGTCTTCTGGATGCCAGCATCCTGGCGCGTCTGGAGGCCACCTGGGCCGGCCGCCAGCAGGGCGAGCGCTCGCAGGCCTGGATCGACCGCCAGATGAGTCGGGTGGACGCCGCCCTGGCCGCCCTCTCGCGCGGCCTGGGCGACCGCCCCTGGTGCGCCGGTAACCATTTCAGCCTGGCGGACATCGCCACCGGCTGCGCGCTGGGCTACCTGGACTTCCGCTTTGCCCACATCGACTGGCGCGCTCGCCACGACAACCTGGCCCGTCTGGCGGAGAAGCTGTTCGCGCGCCCTTCGTTTGCCGAGACCCTGCCCGGCTGACGGGCGCGGTGGCCCCTTGAACCCCGATACCTCGGGGTTCAGGTCAACGTGAACCGGTCCGCGCCTGGATGCAGCCCAGCCCGAACACTGGCCGGGCTCAGCGCAGGAAGTGCACTAAGGCCTCGGCCGTGGCTTCTGGCTGTTCTTCGGGAATGAAATGCCCGCAAGCCAGGGCGCGGCCTTGCACCGTGGCACTGCACTGGGCCTGCCACAGCGCCAGCGGGTCGAACTGACGTTGCACCACGCCGCGCTCACCCCACAACACCAGCAGGTCGCAGGCGATGCGCTGACCCGCCTCGCGCGAGGCGCGATCGTGTGCCAGGTCGATACCTGCCGCGGCGCGGTAGTCCTCGCAGGCGGCGTGGATGGACTCGGGGCGGCAGAAGCAGCGCTCCGGCCCGTCCACCGGTGCGCACCCGCAGCGCCACCTCGCCCACCATGATGCGTTGCTCGGTGAAGCCGTCAAACCAGGGGGACGCGGTGGCGCTCATGGTCGGCTCCATGCGGACTCCAAAGGGTTGCCGAAGGCCGTGCGTGCAGTTGGGGTCGCTGCGTGCTGGCCAGGCATGCGAGCTGTCAATCGGCTGCAGGGCGCTCCGAACGCATCCACGTCCACTGCAGGCCCACGCCGGCGCTGTAGCCGGTGGTGCGCGAGACCAGCGGGCTGTCGGCATTCGCCGCCCCGGCCACGCTGTCCAGCCGGCCGAAGCCGAAGACGCGCCAGTCGCGGGTGAGGCGGTGCGAGGCGGTCAGCCCCAGGCGCCAGGCGATCAGGCCGGCCTTGGCCTCGTAGGCCGGTCGCAGCGCGGTGGCGTAGGCCGGCGCCACGTCGTAGAACGTGCCGGCCAGTTGACGGTCGCCCAACAACGCACCGGCGCTGGCGGTCAGGCGCCAGCCCGCCATGCCGGGGTGGTTCCACTGGATCTCGGGTTCCAGCGCCAGACCGCGTGAGGCGAAGCGCTCAGTCACGTCGAAGACGCCCCGCAGGGGCAGCTCCACGCGCCACTGGCCACCTCCCGGGGCGCTGCCCAGATCCCAGCGTCCGCGCGGGCCGAACTCGACCAGGGTGCCCAACTCCGGCATGCCCCGGCGCGCCACGGTGTCCTTGGCGCTGGAACCCAGCGAGCCGGAAAAGCCGATGTCGAGCTCGAAGTCTGACTTCTTCACCGCGCGCAAACCGAAGGCGCCACGGTCGATGCGCAGCCACGGCCCGCGGTACAGCACGTAAGGCACGGCGATGGCGCGTTGCACGTCCTCGGAGGCACCGGGCCAGGCCTGCTGCGTCAGGCCGAAGGCCACGCCGCCCACCTCCCACAGGGGGTCGGCCGACGGGGCCGGGGCTGGGGATTGCGCCGCGGCCGGGGCTGCCAGCCCGGCGGCGAGCGTCAGGGCGAGAAGGTTCAACAGGCGAGAGCGGAGGGTGGGGTGTGGGGTGCGCATGGCGTCTATTGTCCAGCCCGCAAGCCCGACCAGGCTGGGCCTACAGGCCGAATTCCTGGCGCAGACTCGCGCCGTGAGCGTTCAAGGCCGGCGCTTCGTCAAAGGTCGCGCCGTCCCACTCGGTGCCCCAGGGCAGGGTGGGCACCTCCACCGTGCGACCGTTGACCGCCATGCGTCGCGTGCGCAGCTGCGGATGTTCGATCAGGTCGTGCACCGAGTTCACGTTGCCGAAGGCGGT
>CAISJH010000711.1 GCA_903885585.1 uncultured beta proteobacterium | reverse complement strand
GCGGCAGACTCGGAGGCCGAGGCGGCCACCACGATGGTGTACTCCATCGCGCCGTTCTGCTCCAGGGCGCGAACCACGTTCTTGATCGACGACGCCTTCTGGCCGATGGCGACGTAGATGCAGGTCATGTTCTGACCCTTCTGGTTGATGATCGCGTCGACGGCCACCGCGGTCTTGCCGGTCTGGCGGTCACCGATGATCAGCTCGCGCTGGCCGCGGCCGATGGGCACCATGGAGTCGATGGACTTCAGGCCCGTCTGCACCGGCTGGTCCACGGACTTGCGAGCGATCACGCCCGGGGCGACCTTCTCGATCACGTCCGTCATCTTGGCGTTGATCGGACCCTTGCCGTCGATGGGTTGACCCAGCGCATTCACGACCCGGCCGATCAGCTCAGGGCCCACGGGCACTTCCAGGATGCGGCCCGTGCATTTGACGGTGTCACCTTCGGAGATGTGCTCGTACTCGCCCAGAATCACCGCGCCCACCGAGTCACGCTCGAGGTTCAGCGCAAGGCCGTAGGTCGCCTGGCCGCTGGCCGTGGCCGGGAACTCCAGCATTTCACCGGCCATGACGTCGGACAGGCCGTGCACGCGCACGATGCCGTCGGTCACGGAGACCACGGTACCCTGGATCTTGATGTCGGCGCTGGCCTGCAAGCCTTCGATGCGGCTCTTGATCAGCTCGGAAATTTCTGCGGGATTGAGTTGCATTTGTCTCTCCTGACGTCTTGCAGGCGGATGAGTTCGGGCGGTGGGTGCTGGCGGCGGCGCAAACCGCCTCAGGCCGTGAGCGCCACCTTCATGTGATCGAGCCGGGCCTTGACCGAGGCGTCCAGCACCTCGTCGCCCACGATGACGCGAATGCCGCCGATCAGCTCGGGGCGCAATTCCACACGGGCGTTGAGCTTGCGCGAGAAGCGCTGCTCCAGCATGGCCACCACGTCAGGCAGTTGCGCCGGCTCGATGGGGAAGGCGCTTTCGATGAGAGCGTCGGACACGCCGCTTTGCGCGTTCACCAGTGCATGGAACTGAGAGGCGATCTCAGGCAGCGCCGCCAGTCGACCGTTGTCCAGCACCGCACGCAG
This sequence comes from uncultured beta proteobacterium, assembly GCA_903885585.1. GTDB lineage: Bacteria > Pseudomonadota > Gammaproteobacteria > Burkholderiales > Burkholderiaceae_C > Rubrivivax. The sequence goes on along the minus strand of CAISJH010000711.1, from coordinate 2,469 downwards.
GAAATTCTGCGCAGCGGTCGACAACGGCTGATTGACGACCCCCAACACCACGCCGAACACCTGATCGGAAGAGGTCTTGGGGTTGTCGGCGAACTGGCGCAGCTGCTCGTCGGCAGCCACGGCCGCCAGCGCGACCACTTCAGCGCACAGCGCGGCGGCCTGCTCACCGGCAGCCTTGAACAGGGCCTCGGCATAAGGCCGGGCGATGGTGGCGATTTCAGCCATGTCGTGGGGCTCGCGAGGTCGGGGTGGCGGACTGGAGAAGGGTCGTGTGACCGGGCCGGACAACTCGTTCAGAGCTCGGTCTTCAGACGGATGAGGAGCTCGCCATGGACGCCGGCGTCCACCTCGCGCTTGAGGATGGCCTCGGCTCCCTTGACCGCCAGCGCTGCCACCTGCTCTCGCAGGGCCTCGCGGGCCTTCACGGACTCATGCTCCGCCTCGGCGCGGGCAGCCGCAACGATCTTGGAACCTTCTTCGGCGGCTCGCGCCTTGGCTTCTTCGATCGTCTGCTGGGCCAGACGCTCGGCGTCGGCCAAACGCTTGGCGGCGTCGTTGCGTGCCGCTGACAGCTGCTGCTCGACGCGCTGGTTGGCCGCGGCCAGATCCGCCTTGGCCTTGTCGGCCGCAGACAATCCCTCGGCAATCTTCTTGGCGCGCTCGTCCAGCGCCGCGGTCAGCGGCGGCCAGATGAAACGCATCGTGAACCAGACCAGGATCGCAAACACGATCATCTGGACGATCAGGGTGGCGTTGATGCTCACTTCAGGAACCTCGTCGTGGGGTGACCAGGGCAGCGCTCGCGCGCCGCCCGACGAACCGGCAGCGAAGAATTACTTCGGCAGATTGGCCAGCTGACCCAGGAACGGGTTGGCCGTCGCGAACCACAGGGCGATACCGGTGCCGATGATGAACGCCGCGTCGATCAGACCGGCCAGCAGGAACATCTTGGTCTGGAGTTCGCCCATCAGCTCGGGCTGGCGGGCGGCGGCTTCCAGGTACTTGCTGCCCATGATGCCGATGCCGATACAGGCACCGATGGCGCCCAGGCCGATGATCAGGCCAGCGGCCAGAGCGACGAAGCTGATAACTTGCATATTGACTCCTGTGTGCAAGGTTGAGAGAGAAAAACGGAAAAGGGAAAACTTCAGGTCAAAGAACGGGACGGCGCAGGCCGCAACAGATCAGTGCGCGTCGTGTGCCTGACCCACGTACACGAGCGTCAGCATCATGAACACGAAGGCCTGCAAGGTGATGATCAGGATGTGGAAGATGGCCCACACGCTGCCAGCGATGACATGGCCGATGGCCAAGCCAATGCCTGTGGCCGACAAGGACCAGGCGCCCCCCATCAGAGCGATCAACATGAAGATCAGTTCGCCTGCATACATGTTGCCGAACAGCCGCATGCCGTGAGACACGGTCTTGGCAACGAACTCGATCATCTGCATAGCGAAGTTGATCGGGTACAGGAACCACTTGTCACCAAAGGGCGCCGAGAACAGTTCGTGGATCCAGCCACCCAGACCCTTGATCTTGATGTTGTAGAAAAGACAGATCAACAGGACAGACAGTGACAGGCCCATCGTCACCGACAAGTCCGCAGTCGGCACCACGCGCATGTAGTCTGGCGCACCCATCGCAGGGCCAGCCACGTGCCAGATGGCCGGCAGCAGATCGACCGGCAGCAGGTCCATGGCGTTCATCAGAAAAATCCACACAAACACCGTGAGCGCCAGGGGAGCCACCAGCTTGCGACTCGCGGCGCTGTGCACGATGCCCTTGGCTTGCGAGTCGACCATCTCCACCAACAACTCCACCGCCGCCTGGAAGCGCCCCGGCACACCCGAAGTGGCCCTGGAAGCCGCGCGATACAAAACGAAACAACCGACGATACCCAGCGCGATCGCGTAGAACATCGAGTCCAGGTTGAAGACGGAGAAGTCCACGACGCCCGTCTGCTTCTGGTTCTGCAAATGTTGCAGGTGGTGGACGATGTACTCGCCGGCGGTAGGGCCTTGACCTTGTGCTGCTGCCATCAGAAAAGCTCGTCCAGGTTCTCGACTTCTTCAACGCCCGCGCCACAACAGCGCGAACCAATACACCTTGATGCAGATCACCAAGGCGCCCAGCAAAGCTGGCCAACTCGGAGACTGCAGGATCTGCGGCGCCAGCATGAGCATGACCACCGAGACCGCGATTTTCAGCACCTCCCACAACATGAAGCTGACGGCACTTTGGCCGGGCGACACGCTGGAGAACCGGCTGGTCATGCCCCGAGCCATCAAGGCCCCAGGCACCACCGCGACCGCCGCGCCATAAAGCGCTGACAGCCCCACCGATTGCTCGCCAAAGATGACCGCTGCCAGAGCAGCCACCAGAACGCCGACCAGCGCTTGCAACCTCACCACCCGCCATGGAGAAACGGATGGCATAGCTGAACGCAGGGCCTGCGCTTCCTGACGGGTC
>CAISJH010000710.1 GCA_903885585.1 uncultured beta proteobacterium | reverse complement strand
AGTCGCGGCCCGGTGGCCGTGCTGATGCTGGACCTGGACCACTTCAAGTCGGTGAACGACACCTGCGGGCACGCCGCCGGCGACGAGGTGCTGAAGGTCATGGCGCGCCGCTGGGCCCAACAGATCCGCGACTCCGACCTGCTCGCCCGCATGGGCGGAGAGGAGTTCTGCATCCTGCTGCCCGGCGCCGACCTGGAAGGCGCCCGGGGCGTGGCCGAGAAGATCCGCCAGGCCACCTGCAACACGCCTGTGATGGTGACCGAGGGCGAGGGACGCCGCCCGCTGCCTGTGACCGTCAGCATCGGCCTGGCTTGGGCCGGCCCAACCTCCGAAGCCACGCTCCAGGTCCTGCTGGACCTGGCCGATGAAGCGGTCTACGAGTCGAAGAACGGCGGACGCAACCGGGTGTCAGCGCGCGTGGGCTGAAGCACGATCCTGGGGGCTCTTGGGATTCAGGGGTTCAGGGGTTCAGGCTGAGCCCGAACGCACGGGCATCACGTGCACCAGCCGGGTGTCCAGGCGCACGGCCACGGGCCATGGGGTGTCGGTCGGCACTGAAGAGGGGAGCGCACCCAATGGCGCCGCACCGGCGCCGGCCAGGGTGAGGGTCAGGCGGGCGTGGGGCGCCTGCGTGAGGTGCACGGTGGTCAACGTGATCTCGCCCAGGTGCCGCACCTGCGAGACCACCGCGTCAAGATCCCCCGCAAACCGCAGGCCGGGGTCGATCAGCTCGATCGCCTCGCCCGGGATGACCCAGCTCACAGCTTGACCCGGCTCCAGCCGGCCCTTGTCGGGCACCAGCAGCACCGGCTCCTGCTGCGGGGCGTTGCTGGGGTCGGCCGGGCCGCCGGTGCGCGGCACCATGTCGGCCCTCGGGCCCGTCCAGCGCAGCCTGCCCACACCTGCCTGCTCGACCGGGCCGAGCCACACACCTTCAAACCGGTTCTGAAGCCCCACCAGATCAGCCACCCGGGCGTTGCGCGGTGCGCGGTGGATGGCTGCCGGCGTGCCCTGCTGCAGCACCCGTCCCTGGTCCAGCACCACCAAGCGGTCGGCCAGCAACCGCGCCTCGTGCAGATCGTGCGTCACCAGCACGATGGGAATGGACAGCTCCCGGCGCAGGTCCGCCAGCAGGCGGTACAGGCCCTGGCGCGTCATCTGGTCCACCGCGGCAAAGGGTTCGTCCAGCAGCAGCAGGCGCGGCTGGCGGGCCAGCGCACGGGCCATCGCCACACGCTGCTGCTGGCCACCCGACAAGGCCGCCGGGCGGCGCTGCTGCTGGGCGGCGTCCAGACCCACGTGGTCCAGCCAGCGCCGCGCCTGCGCCTGCCGCTGTGCCTTGGGCAGGTGCAACAGCGACAGGGCCACGTTGTCGCAGGCATCCAGATGGGGCATCAGCGCATAGTGCTGGAAGACCAGGCCCACGTGGCGCTGCTGCGGTGCCAGCCACTGGCCCGTGGCGGTGTCCACCCAGACTTGACCGTCCACGCTCACCCTGCCCTGGCGCGGCCGCAGCAGGCCGGCCATGAGGCGCAACAGCGAGGTCTTGCCGGCGCCCGAGGGCCCCACCAGAGCCAGCAGCTCTCCGGCCGCACAGCCAAACGCGCCCGACAGCGGCATGGGCGAGGCCTGCTCCACCTGCACCTGCAGGGCCAGGCCCGGCGATGGGTGCTGCACGCTCATCGCCGCACCGTCAGCCGTGCCGAGGCAAAGAACGAGGCCGCCACCGCCACCAGCGAGGCCCCGGCCAGCAGCAGCGCCATGCGGTCGGCACCGGCCAGGTCAAAGGCCTGCACGCGGTCGTAGATGGCGATGGCCACCGTGCGGGTCTCACCCGGGATGTTGCCGCCCATCATCAACACCACGCCAAACTCGCCCAGGGTGTGCACAAAGGTCAGCACCGTGGCCGACAGGAGCCCCGGCCAGGCCAGCGGCAGCTCCACCCGCCACAGCGTCTGCCAGAACGACAGACCGCTGACGGCTGCGGCCTCTGCGAGATCGCGCGGAATGGCCTCGAAAGCGCGCTGGATGGGCTGCACCATGAAGGGGATGTTGAACACGACGGAGGCCACCACCAGACCGGTGAAGCTGAAGCTCAGCTGCACACCGAAGTGCGTGGCCAGCCAGGCCCCCACGGGCGAGGCCGCACCCAGGCCCACCAGCAGGTAGTAGCCCAGTACGGTGGGCGGCAGCACCAGGGGCAGCACCACCAGCGCCTCCACCGCCGCCTTGCCGGCAAACCGGGTGGTGGCCAGCCAACGGCCCAGGGCCAGGCCAGCTGGCAGCAACACCAGCCAGGTCACCAGCGCCAGCTCCACCGACAGCCGGACCGCCTGCCAGTCCATCAGCGCACTCCGGCCGGCCGGGTGAAGCCGAAGCGGACCATGACCTGCTGCGCCTGCGGCTGCGCCAGGTAGGCATGAAAGGCCACCGCCGCGGGCGGTGCGCCCTTGATGAGCACCATCCGCTGCACCAGCGGCTTGTGGAAGCCCTCCGGGATGAGCTCAAAGCGGCCCAGGGCCACCAGCGCAGGTGCCATGGCCAGCGACAGCGCGATGATGCCGCCCTGCGCCGCACCCGTGCTGGCGAACTGCGCGGCCTGGGAGATGTTCTCGCCGATCACCAGGCGCGGCTCGATGGCAGGCCACAGGCCCACGTGGGTCAAGGCCTCCCGGGCGCGCGCGCCGTACGGGGCATGGGCCGGGTTGGCAATGGCCAGACGCTGCAGACGTCCGTCGGCCAGGGCCGCGGCCAGGTCCTTGAGTTGCCCGTCCGGACGCAGCGGCGAGCCATGGGGCACGAACAGCCCAATCCGGCCCACGCCGTAGAGCTGCCCGCGGTCCAGCGTGCGGCCTTCGTCGGCCAGGCGAAAGACGAAGTCTTCGTCCGCCGACATGAACAGGTGGAACGGCGCGCCCTGCCGGATCTGGGTGAAGAACTGGCCCGAGGAGCCGAAGACAAGCCGCAGACGGTGACCGGTCTGGCGCTCGAAGTCGGCAGCGATGGTCTCGAGAGCGAACTTCAGGTCGGAGGCCGCAGCCACGGTGGCCACAGGCGCAGACGGCGCGGCGACGCCAGGCGCGCCCACGGTGCTTGCCGCGGCCAGAGGTGCATGCAGGCCACCCCAGCCACCGAGCCACCCGAAGGTGCCCAAAGCGGCCAGCACATCACGCCGACCCCAGGCGGAACCTGACGTTGAGAGCGGCCGCTGCCGCCCGGGCCGGAGCGCGGCGGGCCGCATCCCAGGTCCTCAGCGCTGCGGGGGCGCCGCGAACAGCGCCGCAGCGCGCTTCTTGATCTCCAGCAGCTCGTCGGCGCTCACCGAATACTGCCCTGTCGCCCGGTTGACCTGCACCTGGAACTCCAGATCGCGCCCGCGGTTGCTCAAGGTGCCACAGGTGAACTCGTAGTCAGACAGATGCACGGGCACGCCGCGCAGTTCCACGTCGTAATCCTCGTACTCGATGCGTCGGATTTCGCCGCTGGACAGGTCCAACAGGCCGGTGGAGGCGATGACGTCGTCCGACAACTCGTCGGCCAGGGTGATGGGAACGTGGAGGTCCAAGGCAGTCCTTGCGGGCAGGTCGTCTGAAGAGCGCGCCAGTGTATGTCCCAGCTTCGCGCGGCCGGTGCGGCGAAGCCCCCACAATCTCCGTCTCCAATTACATCCGCATGCCCGCACGATGACTTCCCGCACCCCCGAACACGCCGTCAATCCCCAGTTCATCCAGCGCTGGTCTCCCCGGGCCTACAGCACCGAGGCCATCTCCCAGACCGAGCTCATGAGCCTGTTCGAGGCCGCCCGCTGGGCGCCCTCCACGTCGAACACCCAGCCCTGGCGCTTCGTCTACGCCCTGGCGGGCAGCGGCGACTTTGAAGCCATGTGCCAGACCCTGGCTCCCACCAACCGCGCCTGGGCCCAACGGGCCTCTGCCCTGATCGCGGTGATCTCGGCCACGGTGGCCGTGGCGCCGGGCTCCAACGAAACCAAGCCCCTGCCCGTGCATGCCTTCGACACCGGCGCCGCCTGGATGAGCCTGGCCCTGCAAGCCCATCTGATGGGCTGGTCCACGCATGCCATGGGCGGCGTCGACAGAGACGCGCTGCGGCGCGTGCTGGCCGTGCCAGAAACCTTTGCCCTGCACTGCGTGGTGGCCGTGGGCCGGCAAGGCGACAAGGCCCTGCTCGACGAGGCCCTGCAGGCGCGTGAGGCGCCCAATGCACGCCAGCCGCTGAGCGCCATGGTGTGCGAGGGCCGTTTCGGCTTCACTGCCTGAGACTTTGCGAGCTACGCACGACCCAGTTCTTCGACCACAACGCAAGGAGACAACCCATGAAAAGAGCCTTCCTCAAGAAGACCGCCCTGTTGGTGATCGGCCTGGCCATGGCCGGCCTGGCAGCCGCCCAGAAGTTCCCGGCCAAGTCCATCACCGTGATCGTGCCGCAGGCCGCGGGCGGCGCCAACGACACCATCGCGCGCGTGGTGGCGCAGAAGCTCTCGGAACAGCTGGGGCAGAGCGTGGTGATCGAGAACCGGGTGGGCGCCGGCGGTAACGTCGGCACCTCGGCGGCTGCCAAGGCCCGGCCCGACGGCTACACGGTGATGATCACGGCCGACAGCGCCCAGGTGATCAACCCCTTCCT